>DBNT01000083.1:0-32168 GCA_002299835.1 Nitrospiraceae bacterium UBA665
TGCTGAATGTAAAAGGTGATACCGAAGTTGCCCTTAAACGGCTCGACGGTTCGGCTTTAAGTCAAAGCACTCAATTATTGAGTGCTCGGTCGAGCACCAAAATTTGGTGCTCTGAGTATCGCCGCTAAAGGCTTTGATGCCATGCCCGCTTTGCTTTTGTAAATGCTTGGCTACGGATTATGGAAATGATAAGGAGAAGGTAAAAGATATGGACTTGTTGAACAAAACATTAAAAAAAATCAAATCCGTTGACAAACAATGGCATGAGATGGCGCAAAAACATCTTGACAACCTTACAAAGCCCCCCGGCAGCCTCGGAAGGCTTGAAGAATTCGCAAAGAGGCTTGTTGCTATTGCAGAAAATAAGTCGCCGTCAATAAACAAAAAAGCAATCTTTACATTTGCCGGCGATCATGGAGTTACAGAGGAAGGAGTCTCTGCCTACCCAAAGGAAGTAACACCTCAAATGGTATTTAATTTCTTGAGAGGCGGCGCAGGTATAAATGTACTCGCAAGGCATGCAGGTGCTGATGTGGTTGTAATTGATATTGGCGTTGATTATGATTTTGGTAATCCCACCTCGCCCCCCTTTAGCAAAGGGGGGATGGGGGGATTATTTGTTTCAATGAAGGTTATAAAAGGCACAAGAAACTTTACAAAAGGCCATGCAATGACAAAAGAAGAGGCAATCAGATGCATAGAGGCCGGCATAGAGCTTGCAAATGGATACGCTAAAAAAGGGTACGGGATATTCGGCACGGGTGAAATGGGAATAGGCAACACAACCCCTTCAAGTGCTATAGCATCGGTGCTTACAGGAATACCTGTATCAGAAGTAACTGGCAGAGGCACTGGCATAACAGATGAATCATTGAATAAGAAGGTTAGGGTGATAGAAGCAGGAATGAAATTAAATAATCCAGACCCTGCAGATGCTCTAGATGTGCTGTCAAAAGTTGGAGGCGCTGAAATAGGCGGCATTGCAGGACTGATTCTTGGTGCAGCATCAAACAGGATTCCTGTTGTCATAGACGGATTTATTTCTACAGCAGGCGCGCTTATAGCCTATTGCATGGAACCGGCATCGGTTGACTATATGTTTGCAGCCCACAACTCGGCTGAGATAGGGCATAAGGCAATGCTTGATAAAATGGGATTAAAACCGATACTTAATCTTGATTTAAGGCTTGGTGAAGGAACAGGCGCAGCGCTGGCAATATTGATGATAGAGGCAGGACTGAAGATATATAAAGAGATGGCGACATTTGGCGAGGCAGGGGTGTCTAATGAGATTCAAACTTAGAACTAAGAACTTAGAACTTAGAACTAAGAACTTAATTCTATGAAAGGCTTTCTTATTGCATTACAGTTTCTAACTATAATACCGGTCAAAAAGAACTTGACTGCGAATGAAACAGATATTGCCAAAAGCGCCTCTTTTTTTGTTATAGTCGGACTTTTTCAGGGAATACTGCTGATAGCAGCGGACTATGCATTAGGCACATTTTTTCACCATGGCCTCGTTATAGGGCTTTTATTGTTTTTGCTTATTATTTCAAACGGAGGTTTCCACCTTGACGGGCTTTCTGACACATTTGATGCAATTGCAGTAAAATCATCCGCCAGTAATGCAAATAATATAGATGTGGACATACAAAAAAGACTTTCTGTAATGAAAGACTCTGCGTCAGGGCCGGCAGGCGTGACAGCAATTATTTGTGTGCTCGGCATAAAATACCTGTCTTTGCAGAACCTCTCTCATTTTCCGTATTTTGTTTACTACTCTTCCCTTCTGCTCATGCCTTTGATGTCAAAGTGGACTATGGTGTTTTCTATGTATTACGGGACACCTGCAAGACAGGACGGACTTGGAAGAATTTTTATAGGCAATATAAGATTTAAAGAGATTGCTGTTTCGACCCTGACACTTCTGCTTGTGATTGCTTTATTATCTATACTTTTCAGCAGTTTTATGCCTGTGAGTCACTACTTTTTTTATCCGGTGCTGCTCGTTGCCTTATATTTATTTGTGAGGGCATCAGTCATATTTTTTAATAAAAAAACCGGAGGGCTTACCGGCGATATACTCGGCGCAATAAGCGAAATAACAGAAATAAAATTTTTACTGATGGCGATTTTATGGTCACGACTCTTTATTTAATAAGACATGGTGAAACAGAAGGGAGCGATACAAAGAGGTATAAGGGAAGCATAGATGTGCCTCTGTCAGAAAAGGGCATAGAGCAGGTCAGGCGGACGGCAAATTTTATAAAACAGCATCATAGCATCAGAGTGTCAGAGTGTCAAAGTATTAAAAACTCTGATACTATGACACTTTGTCGCTTTGATACTGTCTTATCTGCGGTTTATTGCTCTGACCTGCAAAGGGCTACAAAAAGCGCTGAAATTATAGCAGGGCAATACGGTCTTATTCCAATTGTAAACGCAGGCTTTAGAGAAAGGAATTTCGGGGCATGGGAAGGACTATCTTTTACAGAGATAAGGGATAAAGATCCTGCTGAGTTTGAGTCATGGGCTGTAAATCCATTGAAGTTCAGCCCTCCGGATGGGGAAAGCACAATAGAAGTAAAAGAAAGGGTAATAACTGCATTAGATAATATTTTAAGCAGTCACCCCCCCACCCATCCCTCCCCCTCGAGGGGGGAGGGCAAGGGAGGGGGTGAAAATATCGCTATAGTAGCACACGGAGGTGTAAACAGGATAATCCTCTGCCATATAATGGGAATTCCGCTTGAAAATATCTTCAGAATTGAACAGGATTTTGCAGCAGTTAACATCATTGAGTTCTGGGAGAAATATCCAGTAGTAAAACTGTTAAACGGAGGAGTGATATGAAAATTCAAAATTCAAAATTCAAAAAACTCGTTACTCGTTACTATTTTTCTACTGTTCACTATTTTTATGGCTAAGGCCTTGATGATTCAGGGAACAGGGTCCGGTGCCGGCAAAAGCCTAATTGTAACGGCTTTATGCAGGATTTTCAGAAATGAGGGGATAAATGTAGCGCCGTTTAAGGCTCAAAATATGGCATTAAACTCCTATATAACCGCTGACGGTGGAGAGATAGGCAGGGCGCAGGCATTGCAGGCAGAGGCTGCAAAAATAGAGCCGGCTACAGATATGAATCCTATACTTCTTAAAGCCTCGGGGGATATGGGGTCTCAGGTAATTATTCATGGAAAAGTCCATTCAACAATGAAGGCAAAAGAGTATTACGCATTCAAAAAGACTGCATGGAGCGCTGTAGAAGAGTCATTTAAAAGGCTTTCTAATAAATATGAACTCATAATCATGGAAGGCGCTGGAAGTCCGGCAGAGATAAATCTTATGGATGTAGATATCGTAAACATGTCTATGTCCAAACATGCAAAGGCGCCTGTGATATTAGTGGGAGACATAGATAAAGGAGGAGTTTTTGCGTCACTCTACGGGACCATCAAATTGCTTGGTAGAGACAGCAGATATATAAAGGCTTTTATTATAAACAAATTTCGGGGAGATATTGAAATACTCACTCCCGGACTTAAAATGATAAAGGACAGGACAGGAAAACCTGTAATAGGAGTGCTTCCGTATATAAAAGACATTGAATTGCCGGAAGAGGACGGACTTGCCCTATCTCACGGTTCACGGTTCACGGTTCACGGTTCACGGGAAATTAAAATCGTTATACCAAAACTGCAATATATATCAAACTTCACAGACTTTGACCCATTTTTATGTGAGCATGATGTGGAGCTTATCTACTCAACAAATCCTGCAGATATAGAAAATGCAGACATAGTAATTATTCCGGGCTCAAAAAATACAGTAAAAGACCTGCTGCTGCTGAAAGAAAGATGTATTGACCGGAGCATCAGGAGGGCTTATGAAAAGGGAATTCAGATTATAGGGATATGCGGAGGATACCAGATGTTGGGCAAAAGCATATATGACCCCGATGGCATTGAAAGCAATTATAAAAAAGTTGACGGCATAGGTCTTCTGAATATAGAAACGGCATTTAAGAAAACAAAGATAACAGCACAGGTAGAAGCAGAAATAGCTGATAGCTCTTGGCTCTTGGCTCATAGCTCATTGCTCATGAATGCTAATAAAAACTATGAGCTATCAGCCAAGAGCTATCAGCTATTAAAGGGTTATGAAATACATATGGGAGTCAGCAAGGGTGATATAGGCTTATTCAAAATAAAGAGATTGTCCTCTCCCAATACTCCAATACCCCATCACTCCAATGCTCCAATCTTTGACGGATCAATCAACGGTAACTGCTGGGGGACTTATCTGCACGGTATTTTTGAAAACGACTTGTTCAGGAGGTCTGTGATTAATCATACGAGGCAAAAAAAAAGTCTGAAACCGTTGAATACCCGTATAGAATACGGCAAAATAAAGGATGAGGCCATAGAAAGGCTTGCGGATGCCGTCAAGGAAAATATGGACATTGGTTTTATCAAAAAGGTTATAAAATTATGATTGATGTTTTCAGCATAACGCCTTTGATTCTTATGCTCGGATTTTTACTTGACCTTATGATAGGAGACCCCCGGTGGCTGCCCCATCCTGTGAGGATTATTGGAAGGTTTATAAGCAAAACAGAAGCGCTTCTAAGAAGACCAAGGGGGGATAATCACAATGTGGAATTTAAAATTCAAGATTCAAAATTCAAGATAGAAGAAAAACTTAAAGGAATTTTTTTGGTGGTCATAATCGTTGGCTCAACCTTCGGGGCATCATGGTTTATAGTTTATGTAATAGCAAAGGTAAGTGGCATTTCTGCCCTACTGTTCTATTTTTCTACTGCTCTACTTGTCTATTTTACATCAACAACAATAGCCGCCCGTGAACTGACTGCGTCTGCAGGATATGTTATAGCATCTCTGAAGCAGAATAACATACAGGCAGCAAGACAGAATCTCAGCATAATAGTTGGCAGAGATACCCAAAACCTGTCTGAAAAAGATATATCAAAAGCTACTATCGAAACCGTTTCTGAAAACCTGTCAGATGGAGTTATAGCACCTCTGTTTTATCTTTTAATAGGAGGGCTTCCGCTTGCCATGGCATATAAGGCTGTAAATACCCTTGACTCTATGGTTGGTTATAAAAACGACAGATATATGAACTTTGGCTGGGCAGCAGCCCGTCTTGATGATATTGCTAACTATATACCTGCCAGAATTACCGGATTGTTAATAGTTATATCTTCATTCATGTATTGCTTATTCAAAAACACTCGTCAAGCAATTGCTGTTTTCCGCTGTTCGCTTATGACTATGCTTTCTGACGGCAGGAAACACCAAAGTCCCAATGCAGGCATTCCGGAGGCTGCAATTGCAGGCGCGCTAAATGTCCGGCTTGGAGGGCCTGCAGCATATGGAGGCATTGTTGTAGAGAAGCCTTATATAGGGCAATACATAGGGACGGGGTCACCAAAAAGTCAGAGACCTTTTGGGGTGCAAAATGATGAGAAGAAAGATTATTTATATGCATCAGAAAAGGCTGTTGGTATAATAAAAATCGCATCCGCAATCGGAGCAGGTGCTGGTTCGGGCATATTATATTGGGTTTTTGTATGAAAAAGCAGGCGGTAGTAGAACCTCACGGAGGCAACATATATAGACTTATAGAACAATACGGTATGGATGTAGATGAGATTATTGATTTCAGCGCCTCCATAAACCCCCTCGGCATTCCTAAAAGTGTGATGTCAGAGATTGTTAATAACATTAAATATCTGTGCAATTACCCTGACCCTGACACCGTCAGTTTAAGACGGGAACTCGCAAAACATTCCGGCATAGACTATCAATATATCATATGCGGCAATGGCAGCACAGAACTTATTTATCTTATTGCAAGGGCATTGAAGCCGGAAAAGGTTCTCATTCCTTATCCAACATTCTCTGAATATGAAAATGCTCTTATTAGTCAAGCTTTATCAGACGGAAGCCAAAAGGCAAAAATAAAATATCTCCTGCTAAATGAAGAGAATAATTTTGATATAAATCCAGATGAATTCATTAATGCGATGGCAGACGGCTTTTTTGATGAGGGCCGCTCTCCATTAACCCTTCCAGTAGATATAGCATTTCTGTGCAATCCTAACAACCCTACCGGCAGACTTATGGGCAAAAAGGATGTGCTGAAAATAGCAGATGCAGCAAAAGACTTAAAGTGCTATCTTGTTGTTGATGAGGCATTTATAGATTTTGTGCCTTCAGAGTCTGTAATCAAAGAGGCTGTAAACAACCCATATCTTATTGTTCTAAGGTCACTTACAAAGTTCTATGCGCTTTCGGGTTTGAGGATAGGCTACGGAGTGTTTCCGGAATCTATAATTGATGCGATTAAAAGCCATAAAGAGCCGTGGTCTGTGAATACAGCGGCACAGGTAGCAGCTATTGCTGCAATTAATGATTTGCAATATAAAAATGAGACATTCAGGATTATTCAGAATGAGAAAAAGGTGCTGGAGGATGGATTTAAGTTGCTCGGCATAGACTATTTCAGATCTCCAGTTAATTTCTATCTTTTAAAACATGACAGTGGAGCGGAAATAACAGCTTCACTGAGAAATAAGGGGATAATGGTTAGAGACTGTTCCAACTTCAGAGGGCTTGATAAAAGATATATAAGGGTGGCTGTAAAATCTAATAGGGATAATATGAGACTGCTTAAGGAACTTGCAGTTTTAAGGGATATATGGGACAGGGCATAGTCATAGCAGGCACGCATAGCGGATGCGGCAAGACAACTATTACATTGGGCGTGCTTGCGGCTTTGAAAAAAATGGGATTGACTACTCAGCCATTCAAGGCAGGACCTGATTTTATAGATGCAGGACTCCACAGATTGATTACGGGCAGGCCATCAAGAAACCTTGATTTATGGATGTGCGGCAGTGATTATGTGAAATCATGCTTTGATAGACATTCACATGATGCAGATATATCTATAATTGAAGGAGTTATGGGCTTATATGACGGAGACTTCAGCACAGCAAGATTGGCAGATACGCTTAATCTACCGGTTATTTTGATTGTCGATGCATACGGCATGGCAGAGAGCGCAGGAGCGGTCGTGAAAGGATTTGCCTCTTATAAGAGTCAAAGAGTCAAAGAGTTAAATAGTCAAAGTAGAAAAAACTCTGACACCCTGACACTCTGTAGCTATGACACTAATATCGCCGGTGTTGTCTTCAATCGCGTTGCCTCCGAGAGACATTATGAACGATTAAAAACCTCAGTACAAGACATACCTGTCATGGGTTACCTGCCGAGGGATTTGAACTTCGAGATTCCACACAGGCATTTAGGATTGACCGTTGCAGAAGAAAATCCTATTGCAGGAGAGAGCATTGAGAAACTTGCGGATGCGGTTTGGGAGCATGTGGAGATTGAGAGTATGATTCAGTTATCCCACACTGATAGACTTCCGTCATTCCCGCTTGTCGGGAATCTTTCTTTTTCGGAAGGATTGCGGACAAGCCGCAATGACAAAGCCCATTCACCCATTCACCCATTCACTCATTCACCAGTTATCGCTATCGCTTACGATAAGGCTTTTTGCTTTTATTATGAAGACAATCTGGACATATTAAAAGACGCAGGCGCAGAGATAATAAAATTCAGCCCTCTTTATGATCAAGCTATCCCTGAAGCCGATGCCTTATACATCAGCGGAGGCTATCCGGAGCTTTATGCTGATAAACTATCAAAAAATACATCAATGCTTAAGGCTGTTTATAACTGGGCTAACTCAGGAAAGCCAATATATGCTGAATGCGGCGGTCTTATGTATTTATCACAGGGGATTCATGATTTTAAAGGTAACTTTTTTACAATGGCAGGTGTATTTCCTTTTGAAACACAAATGAAAAAAGAGAGACTACATCTTGGATACAGAAATGTTTTTTTGCAAAAAGACTGCATACTCGGCAAAAAAGGTGACAGACTAAGAGGGCATGAGTTTCATTATAGTTCAATAGTAGGGCAGAGAGCGACAGTCAAAGAATATCATAATCTGGCATATGCACTGAGGAATAATAACGGAGAGTGTTTCTCTGATGAAGGGTATAGATACAAAAACACCCTTGCAAGTTACATTCATATACATTTTGGCTCAAACCATAATATTGCCCAAGAGTTTATAAGTTTTATAAATTTTCTCAAGGAGAGATAATGGATGCAATACTACTTTTAGGACATGGAAGCAGGCTGACAGAAGCAAATAAAACACTTAAACATATCGCCTATATGGTAAAGGAGATGGGAAATGTGCCTTTTGTAGAGGTGGCGTTTTTACAGTTTCAGAAGCCTGATTTTTTTGAGGGTGTTTCTGTCTGTATTTCAAAGGGCGCTAAAAAGATAATCATACACCCCTATCTTCTCTGCAAGGGAAGGCACTTTGAGGAAGACATTACAGAAATGATTAATGAAGCACAAAGGAAATATAGCGACATTGAGTTTGTTCTTACCGAACCACTTGGAGTGCATGAAAACATTGCAAAGGTTGTCCTTGAAAGATCACAGAAAGACATCAAAGAAGTTAAGATACTCAAACCTCACGAGATAGAGGAGAGAAGTTTTGAGATAATCACAGAGGAACTTGGAGAGACAAGCTTCAGCGATATGGAACTGCCTATTGTAAAAAGGGTTATACATGCTACAGGGGATTTTGATTTTGCTAAAAACATGCGATTTCATCGTGAGGCTATAGAGGCAGGGATAAGGGCAATAAAAAATGGGATGAATATTCTTGTTGATGTTCAGATGGTAGAGGTAGGTATAAATAAGAGATTGCTTCAGAAGTGGGGAGGGAAAGTAATCTGTAGGATACAAGATGCAAGATATAGGGATAAAGAAAATAAAACAAGGGTAGAGATAGCAATAGATATGGCAGTAAAAGACAGCAGCAATATTGGTATTATTGCAATTGGAAATTCACCCACTGCGCTCTACAGAGTTATGAAACTTATAAGAAATGGCGCTTGCATGCCTGAGCTTGTAATCGGTGTGCCTGTTGGTTTTGTAAGGGCAGTTGAGTCAAAAGAGGTTCTTTTACACATGAAGTATCCATTTATTACATCTCTTGGCAGAAAGGGTGGCAGCCCCATAGCAGCAGCAATTGTAAATGCATTGCTAAAAATGGCAGGGGAGGAGAAATACAAATGAGAAAAATATATCTTATTGGAATTGGACCTGGTGACCCTGACTACTTGACTGTCCAGGCAATAAATGCAATGAGAAAAGTAGATGTGTTTTTTCTCCTTGAAAAAGCAGGAGGAAAGAACGAAGGTCTTATTAAGATAAGAAAGGAAATCTTAATAAGACATCTGGATGAAGGGACATATAGAGTTGTAACTGCAAAGATTCCAGAAAGAAAAAAAGGCGGTAAGGCATATGAAACATATAAGGAAAGGGTGGAAACATGGCGACAGAAAAAAGCAGAGATTATTGCCAAATTGATCAAGACTGAGATGAAAGATGGAGAAGCTGGAGCTTTTCTTATCTGGGGTGACCCTGCATTATATGATGGGCATTTAGAAATTTTAGGGCATATTGCTAAAGAAGGGGCTGTAAATTTTGACTATGAGGTGATACCAGGGATAACCAGCATTCAGGTATTAACAGCAAAACATAAAATTCCTTTAAACCGCATAGGTGAGTCAATCGTGATTGCTACTGGCAGAAAACTAAAAGAATATTCAAATAACGAAGTTACAAATGCAATTGTATTGTTAGATTCTTATTCTGCTTTTAAATGCTTTCAGGACACAAATATAGATATTTACTGGGGAGGTTATTTAGGGGGCGGAGATGAGATTTTAATTTCAGGAAAGTTAAAAGATGTAATTGACGATATTAAAAAATTAAAGAATGAAGCTAAAAAGAAAAAAGGTTGGCTTATGGACACATATATCTTGAGAATGCCAGAAGGCTCAGAAAGTAATAAGAAGACATCATCAATGTCATTCCCGTTTGTCGGGAATCCTTCTGAATTGCATGAAGAGTCAAAGAAAGATTGCGGACGAGCCGCAATGACAGACGATTTTAGATTTGGATTGAAAGAAAATGAGATTATTCATTTGCGTGGCCTTATAACAAAAGACGAGGTCAGGGCAGTAACAATACATAAATTAAGGCTTCCGCAAAGAGGCGTGTTCTGGGACATAGGCGCAGGTTCAAGCTCTGTTTCAATAGAAGCAGCGAGATTATATCCTGAATTGAAGGTCTTTGCTATTGAGAAAGATGAAGAACAAATTAACCATATCAGAGAAAACAAGAAAAGATTTAACGCGCCAAATATTGAAATCGTAAAAGGAGAAGCGCCGGATGTGCTTAAAGAACTGCCTGTTCCTGACAGGGTTTTTATAGGCGGCAGCGGTGGAAGGTTAAAGGAGATAATAGATTATGTCATTAAAACTCAGGTTAAGCTTATTATTGTAAACGCAGCGACAATTGAGACCATGACTGATACAGTTCAGTGCTTTGAAGAGCATGGGTTTAATGTTGCAATCTCCGAAATATCCGTATCAAGAGCTAAAATAATTGCAGGCAAAAAACATATGAGCGCATTGAATCCTGTATTTGTGATAAAAGGTGAAAGATGACAGGAAAGCTTTATGTCATAGGAGTCGGACCAGGAGACCCTGAACTGCTTACATTGAAGGCAGTGAGAATCCTTAAAGATGTGCCATGCATATGCGTTCCAAAGGGAAGGGAGGAAGGCAGCAGCCTTGCATTATCCATTGTGAAAAGGGCATTGAATCTTGATGGCAAAGAGATTATTGAAGCACATTTCCCTATGAGAAAGACTAAAGGCATCAAGGCATCAAAGCATCAAAGCATCAAAGACTCTGACGCCTTGACACTTTGCCGTTCTGACACTTTCATTGATTCTGAGCTTGACACCAAATGGCAGGAAACAATCGAAACGGTTTATAGCAGGTTAAACAAAGGCATCAATATGGCTTTCATAACTATCGGAGACCCTACAATTTACAGCACATTTTTCTATTTATATGACAGGCTTCTTGAACTTAACCCTGAACTGAACATAGAAATAATCCCCGGCGTGTCATCCATAAATACTGCAGCAGCAAGGGCAAACCTGTCCTTAAGCCTTGCAGATGAGAAGATCGCCATTCTCCCTGCGACTTACACTGATAACTTAAAAGAAACTCTGGAAAAGTTTGATACCATCGTTCTTATGAAAGTTCACAGGGTCTTTGATAAGGTTCTAACTATTCTTAATGAAATGAATCTAACAAATAATGCCGTTTATGTCTCACGGGCAGGCATGGATGATGAAAAGATATTCAAAAATATAAGAGACATCAAAGAAGCCGACCTCAATTATTTTTCGGTGGTGATAATAAAGAAATGAGCAAGGTCTATTTCATAGGTGCTGGTCCCGGGGACCCTGAATTGATAACGATTAAAGGCAGAAAACTTCTTGATAATGCTGATGTTGTCATTTATGCAGGAAGCCTTGTTAGTCCCGCGCTTCTTGACAGCTTAAAGGCAGAGATTTATAACTCAGCATCCATGACACTCGATGAAACAGCAGAAGTAATTAAAAAGTCCGTTTCAGCCATGAAAACAGTTGTAAGATTGCACACAGGAGACACATCTTTTTACAGCGCTATATCAGAGCAGATAGATCGGTTGAGAGCATTAAATATAGAATATGAGGTCATTCCAGGAGTATCATCTGCAATGGCAGGGGCAGCAATGCTCGGTCAGGAACTCACCATACCAGAGATTAGCCAAACCGTTATATTTACACGCATGGAAGGACGGACGCCTGTGCCAGAAACAGAGAAGTTGAGCGAATTGGCAAAACATAAGGCAACAATGGTGATCTTTTTGAGCGTAGGGATGATTGAAAAGGTTAAAGATGAGCTTTTGGAGGGATATTCTGAAGATACACCTGTTGTAGTTATAGAAAAGGCTTCATGGCCTGAACAAAAGGTAATAAGGGGAATGCTCAAAGATCTCGATACCCTTGTCAAAAATGCTGGCATAAAAAAGACAGCGCTGATCTATGTCGGCGAGTCTCTCAGGGCATCATCGGAATCCCTTGGCAAAGAATCCAAATTATATGACAAGGACTTCAGGCATGAATATAGAAAATAGGCTGTTCATGATACCGTATAGCCTTTCAATCCTCAAGCCATTTAATCGCAGGTGTTAGCAAAAAATCTTCCACCGGAATGCCGTTTCCGCCGACAATCAGCTTTATCAAACTATAAATAGGACATATTGACAATAATTGACTGAATTTATAATAATATGGTCAGGCTTATGACAATATTTTATTGATTTTTATGTATATACCGCAAAAACAATTAGAAAATCTGAAAAAACTGCTTTCTCCAAACAAGGCAGTGGTCATATACGGGCCGAGAAGGTGCGGCAAGACTACAATGATAAACAGGTTTCTGGAAGGAACTGCCGAAAAATATATTTTGGTGAGCGGAGACGATATAACTGCCCGTGAATATCTCGGCAGCCAATCGCTTGCAAAGCTCAAGGGTTTTATAGGCAAGAGCAGTTTATTGGTCATAGACGAGGCGCAGAGAATTAAAGACATAGGACAAAACCTGAAGCTTATAGTAGATCATATTAAAGGGATTAAGGTCATAGTTACAGGCTCTTCTTCCTTTGACCTCGCCAAAGATATAGGAGAGCCGTTAACCGGCAGAAAATATACCCTCAAGTTGTTTCCCATAGCGCAGCTTGAATTAAGTCTGATAGAACAAACGATAGAAACGGCGGCAAATCTTGAAAACAGACTTATTTACGGCTCTTATCCAGAAGTGATTTTAAGCGATGACAATGACATGAAAGAGAGATATCTTAAGGAGATAGTAAGCTCTTATCTATATAAAGACATTCTGGAGCTTGAGGGGCTGAGGCATCCCGATAAACTCATCCGTCTTTTGCAGCTTCTTGCCTTTCAGATAGGCAAAGAGGTTTCGTTTAACGAACTTGGCGGACAACTCGGAATGAGCAAAAATACGGTTGAGAGGTATCTGGAGCTTTTAGAAAAAGTCTTTGTTGTTTTCAGGCTCAATGGCTTCAGCAGAAATCTGCGAAAGGAGATAGTAAAAAATTCAAGATTTTATTTTTACGATACAGGCGTCAGAAACGCGCTGATAAACAACTTCAACACTTTGAGCATGAGAGATGACACAGGGATGTTATGGGAAAACTATGTTATAGTCGAGCGCCTGAAAAGGCAGGAATATCTTGGCAGCGCGGCTAACAATTATTTCTGGAGGACATACGACCAGAAAGAAATAGATTTCGTGGAAGAACGCGGAGGGAAACTATACGGGTATGAGATCAAATGGAAAGCCGCAAAGGTCAAACCTCCCAAAATATGGCTTGAAAGCTATAAGAGCGCTAAATTTGAAGTCATAACAAAGGAAAATTATCTGGGCTTTATCAGTTAAAAGGCCAAAACAGGCGGTCTCTCAGGGCGTCATCGGAATCCCTCGGCAAAGAATCCAAATTATATGACAAGGACTTCAGGCATGAATATAGGGGCTAATGCTGATTCAACCAGTAATCGATAGGTATGAATAGCCGCCGTCAGGCTGTCCCATTTTCGCATTTCTTAAGTGCTTACAAATTGAGTAAGCTATCAAAAATATGCTATAACCACTTATTTGTGCTATTATAGTTTTAAAGAAACCGCAGTGTGAGGTGAAAAGATGAAAACAAAATTAAAAATGATTTACTGGAAAGGTGAAAAATTCTGGATAGGTAAACTCGTTGAACATCCTGAAATAATGACGCAGGGGGAGACATTAGAAGAACTTGAGGAAAATATGAAAGATGCGTATATGCTCATGACAATGGAAGATGTTCCGGAGAAACATAAAGTTAAAGAACTTACCCTTGCGGTATGAAAAGAAAAGACCTTATCAAAAGGCTAACTGATTCAGGATGTATTCTTGTTAGACACGGAAGCCGCCACGACTTATACAAAAATCCTACCACAGGGAAAAAGCAGCCAGTTCCAAGGCATAATGAAATAGACGAAAACCTTGCAAAGCATATAATAAAAGAATTGACATAACAATCAAATCCAGCGGATGCGGTAAACCGCCCCGATGATTTAGGTCGTTATCTGTCCGTCAGATTAAGTATTAGCAACTGCACTTTTAAGAAATAGCCTCAAACCCCTGTTCTTCAAAATGAGGATCAAAAGCAAACACTTTCTTTGAGGTGTCCAAAACTCCCCGCTGCCCTCTTTTTGATATAATAATAGACCTTCGATAAGGAGAGATGCTTTTGTCCACTGCCATTTTTTATATAACCGAAAACGGGCTTAATCTTGCAAAGAGGCTTCAGAAGCTATATCCTGAAGGCCGTATTGAAAAGTTTAATTCTAAGGAAGTTCGTGATATATGGCATAAACATAAAAACCTTATTTTCATAATGGCAGCAGGCATTGTTGTAAGGACTATTGCGTCTTTAATAAAAGACAAAAAAACAGACCCTGCCGTTGTTGTGCTTGATGAAAAAGGCAAATATGCCATAAGCCTTTTAAGCGGACATATAGGCGGAGCAAACCAATTGGCAAACGATATAGCTAATTTCCTTGGCGGACACTCTGTTATTACATCAGCCCAGCTTTATCTCCGCCCCAAAAATCTTATCATAGGTATTGGCTGCAATAAAGGAACATCTGCAAATGAGATAGAAAATAGCATTAAGACTGTTCTATATGATAACAATATGTCATTTCTTTCAATTCATTCAATTGCAACCATAGACATAAAAGGCAATGAAAAGGGACTGAAGGAGTTTGCGGAAAAATATGATTTTAAAATAAACACTTACACTTCTGATGAGTTAAATGCAGTAGTCAGCCTTCAGCCTTCAGCCTTAAGCCTTTCAGATACTGTCTTTAAAGCAACTGGAGCAAAAGGAGTTGCAGAACCATCTGCACTTCTTTCGTCAGGAAATGACAAACTGCTCGTTGCAAAACAAAAGATCGGAAATGTGACAATAGCAGTAGCAAAGCAGAAGTCAGAAGTCAGAAGCCTGCCCCTGCAGGCTTTAAGCGGGGGTCAGAAGTCAGAACAAAAAGGAAAAATCTTTATTGTGGGGACAGGACCAGGAGGCATAGAACACATTACTCCATATGCTCAAAAGGCTATTAAAAAGTCAGATGTTATTGTTGGATACGGAACATATCTTGATTTGATACAGGAATTAATTAAAGACAAAGAGGTTATATCCACAGGCATGACGCAGGAAATTGACAGGTGTAAAAAGGCAGTTGAGATTGCGCTGTCTGGGAAAACTGTTTCTGTCATAAGCGGCGGAGACCCCGGAATATATGCCATGGCAGGGCTGGTGTTTGATATTTACAGGGGCATGGCAAGCCATGCCCCTGTAAATATTGAAGTTATTCCCGGCATATCCGCTCTCAATGCCTGTGCCGCAAGGCTCGGCGCGCCGCTCATGCATGATTTTGCAGTAATAAGCCTTTCAGACAGACTCACGTCGTGGGAATTAATTGAGAAAAGGCTTGCAGCAGCAGCGATATCTGATTTTGTAACAGTTCTCTATAATCCAAAAAGTATGGGAAGGCCTGAGCATATCAATAAAGCAAGGGCAATATTTCTCAGACATCGGAGCACAGAAACACCTGTCGGCATAGTAAAAGGTGCAATGAGAGAAAATGAAAGGATTATTATCACAAATCTGAGGGACATGCTCAATTACGATATTGATATGCAGACAACAGTGATAATAGGTAATTCACAGACATTCGTTTGGAATAACTATATGATTACTCCGAGAGGATACAAAAACAAATTCCATTTATAACAAACTTAAACAGAAAAGGAGACATATCTGTTACAGTAGAATTGTAAATACCTAAATTAAGCGATTCTTTAGTCTGTCATTCCAGCTTGTCCAGAATCATTCTTTTTCGGAAGGATTCCAGACAAGCTGGAATGACGCTTATTGGGCGTTTACGTTTTCTTTTAAGAACAATCGCTTCCTTAAAAAATCGCTCAATTTAGATAAAAATAATAGAGGAGAAAGGTGAATAAAGACATGAAAAAGGGCTATATACAGGTTTATACAGGCAATGGAAAAGGCAAGACAACTGCTGCAGTTGGGCTTGCCATAAGAGCCGCAGGCGCTGGGCTAAAGATATTTATAGGTCAGTTTATAAAAGGAAGAATCGCAAGCGAACATAATGCATTAAAGAAATTTGAAAACGAGATTACTGTAAAACAATATGGAACAGGATTTGTCAAAGAAAAAATAACGGAAAAGGCAAAAGCAGCAGCTTTAAAAGGATTAAATGAGATTAAGCATATAGTTCATTCCGGTGATTTTGATGTTGTTATGCTTGATGAGATAAATGTTGCGATTCATAAAGGATTGATAAATGTAGATGATGTGATAGATATTTTGAGATCAAAACCTCAAGGGGTAGAGATTGTCCTTACAGGGAGAAACTGCCATCAAAAAATCGTAACATTAGCCAATCTCGTAACAGAAATGAAAGAGGTAAGACATTATTATAAAAAAGGCGTGAAGGCAAGGCGGGGAATAGAATACTAAATGAATAGGAATCGCACAGTCCTGCCTGTGCTGACACGCAGACAGTTTAGGTGAGTAGTTAATTTTATGAAAGAGCGTCTTGATAAAGTCCTTGTTGACAGAAATATTATTAATATTATTGTTAGCAGAGAACGTGCACGGGCCTTGATAATGGAAGGCAGGGTCTTTGTAGAAGGGGTGCCTGTTTTAAAGGCAGGCACTATGGTAAATTCAGACGCTAATATTGAAATAAAAGGCGTGGATATTCCTTATGTGAGCAGAGGCGGTCTTAAGCTTGAAGCGGCAATAAAGCATTTTGATATACATTTAAAAGATAAGATTGCAATGGATGTTGGCTCCTCAACAGGAGGTTTTACAGACTGTCTTTTGCAGCATGGAGTTGCAAAGGTTTATTGCATTGATGTCGGATACGGGCAGCTTGCATGGAAGTTAAGGCAGGATCCGAGGATTGTTTTATTTGAAAGGACAAATATCAGGCATCTTCAAAGAGACAAAATCCACGATATTATAGACATTATAACTGTTGATGTGTCTTTTATTTCCCTCCTAAAGGTTATTCCCAAAGTGATGGAATTTCTAAAAAAAGAAGGAGAGATTATTGCACTTATAAAACCGCAGTTTGAAGTCGGCAAAGGGGAGGTGGACAAGGGAGGCATTATAAGAGACGAGAAAAAAAGGCTGAAGACTGTTGAATATGTGAAGGAAAAACTTGAGACCGCAGGACTTCAGACTATAGAGATAATTCAATCACCTATTACCGGACAGAAAGGAAATGTGGAGTATTTGATTTACTGTAAAAAACCATAATTCGTAAGCAAGCAAAGCAGGCATGGCTTCAAAGCCTTTAGAAAGTGTTTATTTATATGCAAACTAAAGATTATAAATGCATCATTCATCAAGTAACCACCGATGGTGATGACGGAAACAAGATAATGCTATATCAAGTGCTGCGTCTAAAGGCTTTTCAGCCACACCTGCTTTGCTTATGCAAATGTTTCTTTACGGATTATGGAAAAAAGGAATTTATGATACACTATATGAAGCGTAATAAATAATTACACATTCATATATGATTACACAGATTAAAACTCTAATTACACAGATAGTGTCTTTAATCGGTGTAATCTTTTTACAAAATCTGTGTAATCAATAAAATGCAAATATTTAATGCGTTTTATATAATTACTATCGTTTAGAGCCGGTGTGGTGGAATTGGCAGACGCGGCGGACTCAAAATCCGCTTCCCTTCGGGGAGTGGGGGTTCAACTCCCCCCACCGGCATTTATTCTGCCAATGTTATAGCCTCAACAGGACAGTTTTCCTCAGCAGCCTCGCAGCAACCTACGAACTCGCATGCATCAGGGTCTATGACTTCTGATCTCCCCGTTGCCTCATTCAAATGAAAGACAGCAGGGCATATCTCCTCACACCTGCCGCAGCCGATACATTTTTCTTCGTCAACTATAACATTCATTTACTACTCCAATTCCTCAATTATCATTGCACAAAGCAATGGGAACATTATCTCATGATGTCCTGTAAGCGCAAAACACTGCCCTTTCATCATCGTCGGCCTTTTTAACACATTCTCGCGCGGTCTGTAATGCTGGATAAAATCCATATTCACCGTAATGAATTCTTCCACCTTATTCCCTAAATTTCTTGCAATGGTCAGTGCCTTTAAAAAAACCTCGGGGAGCATAACGGCAGAGCCAAGGTTTATATATACACCGCCTTCAAGGTCAGCAATTACAGATGTAAAAAGCCTGAAGTCCTGTAGACTGCCTTCCCCTATGGAGGCTCCATCGGCCTCCGGATGCATATGTATAATATCCGCCCCCACTGCTACATGCACAGTTGCAGGAATATTTAATGCATGCGATGCCCTGAATATACTTTTATCTTTAAATGAAAAGCCTGAGGAATCGATAAACTCACCTATGCAGCGCCCTATTCCATGCCCTTTTTTTACGCCATTATTAATGGCATTGTTAAGCATCTGCCCTGTCTCTTTTGCCATTCCAAAGGCGCCTGTGCACAGCTCCCTTGCTACATCTTCCGATGTCTGTCCTATATAGGCGATCTCAAAATCATGGATGATGCATGCGCCGTTAGTTGCAATAGCCGTTATCACGCCCTTCTGCATCAGGTCGATAATTAAAGGAGATAGCCCTATCTTAATGGGATGTGCCCCCATTCCAAGTATTACAGGCCTTTTGTTTTTGTGCGACTTCACAATGGACTGCACAACGGCCTTTAAGTCCTGCGAGGCAAGGAAGTCTGGAAGTCCTTTTATGAATTCCCCGAATGAATTGCTCTTTTTGTGCGGCAGGGCTGATTTTTCTGCTGATACCTTGCTGCTCCTGTCTTTGATGGAATAGGTCTTAAGTCCGCTAAGGTTTATCTGCTTGTATTTCATATCCTGCAATTTTAGCATAAATATTGATTTTCTGTTAAGATTTATGGTATCTTTATTGGCTCATAGCTGATAGCTCATCGCTCATATCAAAATACCATGAACTATCAACTATGAACTATGAGCTAATTCAGGAGGATAAAATTGGCAGGCAAATCAGCACCAAAGAAAAACCTCTCAACACTTAAGAGGGTGAGGCAGGCAGCAGAGAGAGGGCTTCATAATCAGTCGGTAACGACAAAAATAAAGACATACGAAAAGAAACTGGAAGGACTGCTTCCTTCAAAAAACAGCGAGGAGATTGACAGACTTTTAAGGGAAACCATCAAAGTTATAAACAGCGCCTCATCAAAAGGCGTAATTCATAAAAACACGGCCTCAAGGAAGATATCGAGGATTGCAAAAAAAGTAAATGCAGCATTAGTTAGCTAATTGACTTTAAGCATCTTGACAAACAGGTCTTCCATTACATAAGAGTGGGATGTCTTGACAGAGGCATCCGCTTCATGAAGCAGCTTGAAAACCGTCCAGAAAAACTTCTCATCTTTTTTATGGTATCTGTTCCTCAGATTTGCATATTGCCAGTTTAATGCGCCGAGCAGCATCTGCGGCTCTATATTTTTGCGTGCGCTTTCAAATATTCTGAAAACGCCTGCTTTATCCCTGTTTTTCAATGCATTCACAAGGTCAAAGGCACTATATTCTGCCCCTGTGTACACTATGTTTTTAATTTCGTCTATGTCAATATTCTTTGTGCCTAAAAAAGAAATCTTTTTTATTTCTGCATAGAGCATTCCTAAGTCAGTGCCAACTGAACTTATCAGATATTCTATAGCCCTATCTGTAATCTCTACGCCTTTTCTTTTTGCCCTGTCCTTTATCCATTGTCCGACATCTTTTTCAGGCACTGTAAGTGTAAGCGTCTTTAAGTTTTTAACGGCTTGAGTTGAAAACATTTTTTGCGGCGTCCCTTTATGAAGCATTATCAGGAGCGAAGCTGGCGACGGATTTGAGATGTAACCCTCAATTTTTCCGGCATCTTTCTTTGAGAGTTTCTGGATGTTTTCTATTATAACAAGCCGTCTGTCTGACAAAAAGGGCAGGGTGTTGAGAATATCCAAAATCTGCTCTACAGGTTTGATGTCATCAGGGGAGTTCATATCAAAGATGTCAAAATTAAAGGCAGGGGCGTCACTGTATTTATCCCTTATTATTGAAAGCGATTCGTAAAGAAGGAAGTCATCGCCTGAGCAGATAACATATGCAGGCGCTTGTAGCCCTTTTGTGAGTTCGTGATGAAATTGCTTCATGCTCATCTGTATATTATACGCCTTGCTACTTCCTGTGCAAGGTTTTTCATAGCGATGGCTGTTGAGACCTCTTTTTGCGCCAGGACATTTTCGAGCCTTCCTATAGATGAAAAAGAAGTAATAAAAGGGCTTTCAGCTATAAGCGGGGTAGCGGCGCCGCTAACTGTGTCAATAAGTCTGAAATTTGCTTTAATGACTACCTCATATTGAGTAGCTACCAGATCCACTTCTGTAAGAGGTTTTAATTCAAACTTTGTTATAGCGCCTTCAAGCCTGTATCGCGCGGATGGATTTACTCTGAAACCATACTCTGCAAATGTTTCTGCCATCGCCTTGCTGAACATGTCTTCTAATTTAGGCTCTCTTGTTCTGTTTTCTATAGTTCCTACTGCGATAGCATCAAATGGAAGGTCTGCCCTTGTTTGAATAGTATAACCGCAGCCAGATACAGTGAAAAGTGAAAAGTAAAAAGTGAACAGCAATAAAACCGTGAACCGTGAACCGTGAACCGTGAACCGTGAAAAGATTTTTTGAATTTTGAATTTTGATTTTTGAATCATTCCTTAAGCCTCTATCCGGTCACTATATTTACCAGTTTACCTTTTACAACAATAACTTTCTTTATCTGCTTGCCATTTAGTATTTGTTTTATTTTCGGATCTTCAAGTGCCTTCTGTTTTGCCTCTACATCAGAGAGACCGGCCGGAATGATTATCTTTGTTCTTAGTTTGCCGTTTTCCTGCACTACAAGCTCTATCTCTTCTTCCTTTGCAAGTCCTTCATCCCATGCAGGCCATGGCTGCTCAAAAATGCTGTTTTTGCAGCCAATTACCTCCCATAATTCTTCAGTAATATGGGGCGCAAATGGAGCGAGCATGAGCAGGGTGTTTTTAATGGCAATTTCTGCAACTGTCCTGTCTTCATCCGTTTCTGGAACAAAGGATGATATATCGTTTACCAGTTCCATAAGGGCTGCAATGGCTGTATTAAAATGATAGTCTTTCTCGATGTCGTCAGTAACCCTCTTGATAGTCTGATGGGTCTTTCTTATGAGTGCGGAAGCTCGGAAGCCCGGAAGCCCGGAAGTTACTTCTGCGCTTCTGCTCTTCTGCGCTTCTGCTCTGTATTTATAAACTATTCCCCATATCTTATTTAAAAACCTGTAGGCGCCTTCTACTCCCTTATCAGACCATTCGAGGTCTCTTTCAGGGGGGGATGCAAAAAGTGAGAACAGCCTCATTGTGTCAGCGCCGTATTTTTCTATGAGGGCATTGGGGTCAACTACATTCTTTTTTGATTTGGACATTTTTTCTACCCTGCCCTTTTCGACCTCTTTGCCACAATGCACACACTTGCCATCTTTGACCTCGTCAGGGAATAGCCAGTCATGCTCCGGACACTTCCATGTCTCTTTGCAGACCATACCCTGTGTTAAGAGGTTAGTGAATGGCTCGCTGACATTAAGTATGCCCATGTCTCTCATTGCCCTTGTGAAAAATCTTGAATACAGGAGATGAAGCACAGCGTGTTCGATGCCGCCTATATACTGATCAACAGGCATCCAGTAATCAATTGGAGATTGGAGATTTGAGATTTGAAATTTGAAATCAAGACCACCTTTAAGGCAGTAAGCCACAAAATACCATGATGAGTCAACAAATGTATCCATGGTATCTGTTTCTCTCCGTGCATTACCGCCGCACTTCGGGCAATTGACCTTTAGAAATGCCTCTGATTCCAAAAGGGGTGAGACTCCCTTTCCTGTGAATTTCACATCTTCGGGCAGAATAACAGGCAGGTCTTTCTCTGACACAGGGACAATGCCGCATGTATCGCAATAGATTATGGGAATTGGCGTTCCCCAATATCTCTGCCTTGATATGCCCCAATCGCGGAGCTTGTAGTTAACAGTTATCTTGCCAAGTCCTTTTTCTTCTATAAATTTTGAAATTGCCTTTTTTGCATCTTCGCTTTTCATGCCGCTGAATTGCCCTGAATTAACTAAAACACCTTCGTCTTCAAAAGCCTCTTCTGTTCTTCTGTTCTTCTGTTCTTCTGCTCCGCCTTCAGGCACTATTACTTCCTTTATCGGAAGGCCGTATTTTTTCGCAAACTCAAAGTCTCTCTGGTCATGGGCCGGCACTGACATAATAGCTCCGGTGCCGTATTCCATTAATACAAAATTAGCCACATATATGGGTATTTTTTCTCCTGTCAATGGATTGATTACATAATGTCCTGCAAACAGACCTTCTTTATCCTCCATTTTGCTGTATTTCTCTTTTACCGATTCGAGTTTGACTTTATTCTCTATAAGTTTTTCGGTCAGGGGATGTCCCGGAGCAAGGCACATGTAAGTAACACCTAATATCGTGTCAGGTCTTGTGGTGTATATCCTTAATTTTTCATTTATGCCTTCAACTAAAAAGTCAACCTCAACGCCTTCGCTTTTTCCTATCCAGTTTTTCTGCATAGCCACAACACGCTCTGGCCAGCCTTTTAGCTCATCACACCCTTGAAGGAGTTCTTCTATATAATGAGTAATCTTGAGAAACCACTGTTCAAGTTCTTTCTGAATGACTGCACTATCGCATCTCCAGCATTTGCTGTCGATTACCTGCTCATTTGCAAGGACGGTTGCACAGGATAGACACCAGTTTACAAAGGATGCTTTTTTATAGGCGAGTCCTTTTTCGTAGAGTTTCAGGAAAAACCACTGATTCCATTTGTAATACTCAGGGCTGCATGTTGTAACTTCTTTGTCCCAGTCATAGCTTAATCCCATGCGGTTAAGCTGTTTTTTCATATAATCAATATTTTCATAAGTCCATTTTGCTGGATGAACTCCGTGTTTTATGGCTGCATTTTCTGCAGGCAGTCCAAAGGCATCCCATCCCATCGGGTGAAGGACATTGAAGCCATTCATCTTTTTGTATCTTGCAATGACATCTCCAATCGCATAATTCCTGACATGACCCATGTGGATTTTGCCAGATGGATACGGAAACATCTCAAGACAGTAAAACTTCTCTACCCCCCCTTGCCCCCCCTTATTAAGGGACATCCCCTTTGATATCCCCCCCTTATTAAGGGGGGGTGTAGGGGGGGTTATATGGAGTTTTCTCTCATACCAGTATTTCTGCCACTTCAGCTCTATTTCCTGCGGACTATATTTTTCCTGCAAAACTACCTCCAAATTTCTGTCTCATGCGGTCAAATCTCAATTACGAATTTATCAGCGCTTGCCGTTTTGCTTTTCTTGGTATTTTATAGGCTGCAGTCTTCTCGCATAATTGCAATTGTTTTTCTGCCCTTGAAGCATTATATTGAGCGGCACTCCCATTCATTTTTTCAGTTCTTAATTTAGCTATTTCAATATATTCTTTGTTTATATCAATGCCAATAAATTTTCTGCCCAAGTTTTTTGCTGCCACTAAAGTTGTTCCGCTACCGCAAAACGGATCAAGAACAACTGCCTCATTTGAATAAGTTGTTAGTCTTATAATATGCTCGCATAAGCTCAAAGGCTTTACTGTCTTATGTATATTGAAATCTCCTTTTTCTTTTTTGTCCGGCTTTGAAATCAAAAAGCACTTATCAACCACTTCATTAATAGTCTCCGTTGAAACTACATTGGCAGGGAACATATCCTGACCGATTTTTACATTTGTATTGAGCAATCCCACTTTGTATTTTCTGAAATTCTCCAAAAATGTGCCTTCCGGTTCTTTTTGGGCCATTGCAATCGGCTCAAAGCAGGATTTGATTTGCGGCGTTTTCCAGCCGCTTAACTGTTTTTTTAAATTTATTTTCGTTTGTTCATTCTCATTCAGTCTATCAATAAAATGGTTTAGACTCATTGCCTTGGGTTGATTTTGAGTATAGAGCCAGATAAAAGAGTCTCGTATAAAAAATCCGGCATCGTCAATTGCACAGACCATACGGTGATATAATCTCGGACTGGAAAAGGAAAAGAAAAATCCGCCCGGTTTTAAAACCCTTAAAATCTCTTTTGATATCTTATAATACCACTTATAAAAGTTTTTCCCTTGTTCCCTGTCAAATTTCATTCCGGCAGGCAGCGACTTGACGACATGATGGTATTTCTTGCTTGAAACTTTTTTTTCATCCCAGCTATCATCCATCTTGTCTAAAAAATACGGAGGGTCGGTTAAAACTAAATCAACGGTGTTGTCTGCAAGATGGGACAGGATTTGCAGCGCATCGCCATATATGATTTTATTTGTCATACTTTTTTCGTTAAAACTTTATCCCCAAATCAGGAAACAGAACCGCAAGTTTTCCCAGTTGGTCTGTTAAAAGCATAATGCCGAAAATTATCAAAATTAAGCCGCTTGTTATCATAATCGCCCTCATAAATTTATGTATCTTTCTGGTGTATGTGAAAAACACATTAATCGCAAGAGTTGAGAGGATAAAGGGTATTGCTAGCCCGAGAGAATACACGGAGAGCAATTTGAAGCCGTAAGCGGCAGATGCCTGTGAACTCGCATAAATTAGTATTGTCCCGAGTATCGGACCTATGCAGGGAGTCCATCCGGCGGCAAAACTCATCCCTATGAAAAAAGAGCCTACAATGCCTGCAGGGCTATTGCTGATATGAAACCGCTTATCTTTCATAAGAAAGTCCATTTTTAAAAAACCGGCGATGAAGAGACCGAAAACAATGGTTATAATGCCGCCCCCGATTCTAAGATAATCCTGATATTGAAGCAGCAGTCCTCCAATTAGCGAGGATGAAGCCCCGAGAGACACAAATATTGTTGAAAAGCCAAAAACAAAGGCTATGGTGCTTCCCATTGTTTTAGAAATGCGCGGAGACTGCCTGAGTTCGTCAATTGAAAGCCCTGTTATGAAAGACGCATAAGCAGGCACGAGCGGCAGCACGCAGGGTGAAAGAAATGACAGCACTCCCGCAAGAAAAGCCAGAGGAAATGAAACATCCGTCATTTTGCCCCCATAAAAGATATTTTTATCTGGTATTTATTCTGGCACATTCTGCTGCATCACCTTTAATTTTTTCTATAGCGTGTAGAATTACATCCAAGATTATCTCTAAATTTTCCCTAACAGCAGCCGGACTGCCCGGCAGGTTTATTATAAGTGTTTGCCCTCGAACACCCGCTACTGCCCGCGATAGCATTGAGCGATTTGTCTTTTTCAATCCCTCCATTCTCATTGCTTCTGCTATGCCCGGTATGCTTCGCTCTATTACATCAAGTGTAGCTTCCGGCGTAACATCGCGCGGTGAAAGTCCTGTGCCTCCGGTAGTAAGTATCAAATCAACTTTTGAGGTATATTCAAGCAGTTTGTTTTTTATTAGTTCTCTCTCGTCTGGCAAGATGTCATAATGTTTTATTTCACCGATGGCTTTAAGCATTTCAGCAATCAAATGACCGCTTTTGTCTTCCCGCTGCCCTTTTGAACCTTTGTCGCTTAATGTTAGAACTGCTACGGTAATCATGGATTTCAGCAATAAGCCTCTTCAGGTTTTTTGAACATAACGGCAATATTGTCGCCGTTTTTAATCTTGCCGCCCTTTAGAATTTTTATAAATATTCCTTCTTTCGGCATAACACAGTCTCCTGCCTGATAATAAATTGCACAGCGGTTATGGCACTCCTTCCCGATCTGGCTTACCTCTCCGATAACTTCATCGCCTATTTTCATCCTTGTGCCAATCGGAAGCGCAAGCAGGTCAATGCCTTCTGTGGTTATATTTTCTGCAAAGTCACCGGGCTTTACATCCAGTCCCATTGACTGCATTTTTTTAATGCTTTCCAGACCAAGAAGACTTACCTGTCTGTGCCATTTTGATGAAGCATGGGCATCTCCCTGTATGCCGGAATTTTCATTTATAACCGCCTCATCAACAGGTTTTTTTCTGATGCCCTTTTTATCACTGATGTTTATTGAAACAACCTTGCCTGACATATCCTCTGCTCCACCCCCAAAAAATCAGAGATTTTTTGGGGACCCCGAATTTTATTCCTTTCAAGATGTAGTTATTTAAAATAACACAAATAACAAAGAGATGTCAGCAGAAAGCGGATATTATCCCTCCTCCAATAACAATATCACCATCATAAAAAACAGCGCTTTGTCCTGGCGCCGGTGCCCACTGCGGCTCATCATAAATAACCCTTGCCGCCTTCTCGTTAAGAATTAAAACAGTTGCAGGCTCATCCTTCATCGTGGAGCGCACCTTTACAGTAGCCCTAAAAGACTTCTCGTTACTTGTTACTATAAACTCGTAACTGTCTTTGGGAATCAGCCAATTAACATCTTTCACTACAAACTCATTCATCATCGCTGCTTCCTGTGGCCCTACATATATGGTATTTTTTGAGGGGTCTATTTTTGTCACAAATAATGGCTTGCCTGTTGCAATACCGAGCCTTTTTCTCTGTCCAATGGTGTATAGATGTAATCCCTTGTGGCTGCCGAGAATATTGCCTGTCTTCACATCGATAATCGGACCTTCTTTAAGCTCTGACAGATGTTCTAAAAACTTAAAATAATTCCTGTCTTCTATGAAGCATATCTCCTGACTTTCTGGCCTCTTTGCAGCAGGGAGATTAAGCGTCCTCGCTATTTCCCGTACCTCATCTTTTCTTTTTTCTCCGAGTGGCAGTTTAAGGCGACTAAGTTCTTCCTGTCTTAAAACATAAAGAACATAAGACTGGTCTTTTTTAGGGTCAATGCCTTTTTTAAGTAACGAGTAACGAGTAACGAATAACGAGTTTTGATTTGAATTTTGAATTTTGAATTTTGAATTATCCAACTCGTTACCGACCCTCGCATAATGTCCTGTTGCTATGAATTCAGCGCCTTTTTCATCTGCAGTTTTTAAAAGGTATGGAAACTTTATGTGCGTATTGCAGAGGATACAAGGATTAGGAGTGATTCCTCGTGAATATGCTTCAATAAAAGGCTCTATTACTTTTTCCATGAATTCATCTCTTAAATCTATAGCAGTATGTTTTACTCCTAACTGTTCGGCAGTTCGTTTTGCATCATTTATAGCCTCTATGGAGCAGCATCCTGTAAAAGTCTTTTTAAGCCTTGCCTCATAAAGAATAAAGCTTACCCCTTCTACTTCATATCCCTGATTTTTCAGAAGATATGCAGTTACAGATGAATCAACCCCTCCGCTCATGCCGACAATGACTTTTGCCATAATTTTTAATTATATCTTAAATCCATACTTGTCCAAAATAAGTTTTTAATGGACAGTATGCGGAAGTAAGATTATAACTACCCCTCTTTGGAAAAGGAGGGCAAGGGGGAATTTTATAGACTGTGAAAATTTGTCCAAATATTGCTGTTATTTTCCTTACTAAATATGCTAATATTTTTCCAAAAAGGCAGAAAATACCAAGTTGATATATTAAATGTTATCTGAAAAAGGGGGGACGATATGGCCTACATTGATCAAAATCTTATGAGCGGAGAACAGGTTGTTTACCGTACCAAATTGCACTGGATTATTTTTCTCTGGCCGATTATTTTTATAATTCTTGCTTTTGTGTTTTTGGCAAGCGGGAAAGAAATTGCGATGCTTGGTGGCATATTCTTCTTAATTGCCCTTTTCTCGGCACTTTCAGCCTTCATCTCTTTCAAAACTTCTGAATTTGGCATAACTAACAAAAGAGTTTTAATAAAAGTTGGATTTATCAGGCGAAATTCTCTTGAGACTCTCTTACAAAAAGTTGAGGGCATACAAGTAAATCAAGGAATATTGGGAAGAATATTCAATTACGGAACCATCTTGATAAAAGGCACAGGCGGGACAAGCAATCCTTTTCATAAGATTGAGGCACCCATGGAGTTTCGGAAGAAAGTGCAAGAACAAATTGCTTCAATTAAATAAAGAAGATTTGTGCAGATAACAAGTCAATGAAGGCGACGGGGAATAGCCCCGCCGCCTTTTAGCGTAGGCCAGTGCCCGCTCCTTATAGATGTTTTACTTCTTTTTTCATATCCCTGCCTCTCTATCCTTCCCACACCTCTGCAATAATCCTTTCAATCCGTCTTTCTGCCGTTGGAGTAAAAACTTAACTATTAGAGTAATCACTCTCTATGTTAACTCGTCTCAACTTTCCAGTCGTTAGCCGTAAGTTCAACAGATTCAAGAGCTTGTAAGCAAAAAGCCTCTATGTTTTTAGCTGATAGATTGACTTCTATGTATGCGCCGTTTTTCAGTTCTCTTACAGCTCGGAATCTCTTTTTATCCCTGCCAATTAAGCGAGAGAATCGCAGTATAATTTGTTCAAATTTTTCAGGCTCTAAATCAGCCATTGTATTCATCGTTTGCTCAAGAACATCTCGCCATGTTTGAACATCAAAACTTTGTCCAAGTATCCAGAGCTTTTTAGGTGCCGTGCCTGTGACTCCAGACAAATTTTGTTCTTGCACCGTTTCATCACCAAAATATGGCCAGATTATAAGACATCTCTTTGCTGAAGCCTTTCAATTACTTTTAAATCCGTATCCGTCGCCTCGTTTGTTTTGGGCACTTTTTTATTGACATAAATATTGCACTGTGCTATAAATTTATGAGTAAACATTTCCTGCAAAGAGTATAAATTCGTTAATTAAGGCTATATTGCCCTTTGGGCAAAGCTATAAAAACGCTAATCTCAGGGAGGTTTTATGAGACACAAGCTATTTAGCGTGCTTGCAGAAACTCGCCCTGCATAGCAGGGATAATTCAAAACATGGAGGGTAGTTTTATGAAAGTTTTATTAGCAGTGATGGGAGTTTTATGCTTTTTAGGAACAGGGAATGCCTTTGCAGAAAATTTGCAAAAACACACTTTTGAAGTAGGTCCAACGGTATCTCATATTAAATATGAGGAGCCAGGGCTTATGAAAACAGATGGCATGATGTATGGGATAAGAGCAGCTTATACATATCGTGATAATCTCATGCTAAAAGTAGAGGGTAGATATAGCGCTGGCGAAGTTGATTACACGGGACATCTTGTAAACCTTGTAACTGGAGTTAAAACACCGCATACCGCAGGCAATATACCCCAGTATATGCTGGAGTTTAGGGGAGTTGGCGGTTACATTTTCCCTATATCAAAAACATCGTTTGTTACGCCTTATATAGGATTGGGATATAGGTATCTCAATAATGACCTATCTGTTCACCCCGGTGGCTACGAAAGGGAATCAAACTATATATACAGCCCTGTTGGTGTCCGATACGATGCAAAATTAAGCAATGGCTGGTCTTTTGGAGCAAATGCCGAATATAATATTTTCTGGAGGGGGAAACAGATAAGCCATTTAAGTGATATTCACCCCGGCTTTAATGTAGTAGAAAACCGTCAGAGAGACGGTTATGGACTTAGAGCATCTGTAGAGTTTGCAAAAAAGACTGGTTCTGTGGAACTCGCTTTAACTCCATTCATAAAGTATTGGAACATTGGAGACTCAGATCGTGCAGATTTGACTTTTAACGGAGTAATAGTTGGCACAGCATGGGAGCCAAAAAACCGCTCTACTGAAATTGGGCTTGGTCTTGCATTGAAATGGTAATAAAGTTTGTTATAGCGATAGGAAATCCCCTCAAGTTGAAGGGATTTCCTCGTTTTTAAAACAAGGAGGGCAATACATATGTTTAAAAAAATTGCAGTATTATTGGTAATTGTGTTTCTATCTACTAACCTTATGGGGTGTGCATCTACTATGCAGGCTATAAGACATAAAGATATGTCACTAACTGCAAGGATGTCAGACACAATCTTTCTTGATCCTGCGCTGTTACAGAAAAATAGAAACATTTTTGTCCGAGCAACTAACACATCAGATTTTCAGGAAATAGACTTCAATGGATTATTAAAAAACAAACTTTCAGCCAAAGGATATTCTATAACAAATGATCCCTCTAATGCAGGATACATTGTTCAAGCAAATTTACTTTATTTGGGTAAAGAAAAAGAAGATTTAACAGCAGATGGAATGCTTGTTGGCGGTTTTGGCGGCGCATTAGCAGGCAGTGCAATCGGAGGCGGGAGCGGGTCAGTCGCAGGCACTTTAGGCGGGGCAGTTGTTGGCAGCATTGTAGGAGGACTTGTTGGTTCAGTAGTGCAGGTAGATACTTATCTGGGCACTGTAGATATTCAGATAAGAGAGATGGTTGAAGGCGGGGTTACAGGGGTAATGGAGACAGATGCAAAACAGGGCGCTGCTACAGTTTTAAGAACACAAAGGGAGATTAAATCAACCCATCAGGAATACAGAACAAGAATAGTTGTTCAAGCAAAACAGACTAATATCAACAGAGAAGTGGCTGCACATGCAATCGCAGAAAGATTAGCTTCGCAAATAGCAGGAAAGTTTTAAAAAATGCTTTTAAATATCATTTTCAGGAGGTTTTCATGAAGCACAAAACATTCAATATGGTTTTAGTAGTGATTTTTGCATTTACCCTTTGGGGCTGTGCATCAACAGGCTCGGTAACTTCTACTATTGCACCGACTATCTCTCTTGATGGCTTCAAAACCCTTTCCGTTAGTGTTCAGACAAAGGCAGAGGATTCGGAAAGAGAAGCACAAGCCTTTAAAGAAATCTTAATAGCTGAGCTAAAGAAAAAGAACAAATGGGAAGTGTTTGATGGCAGCCCTCATGGTCAGCTTAAACTTTCAGCAACTATAACGAATCTGAATAAGGTTGGCACAGCAACCAGACTCATCGCTGGCGGTCTCGCAGGTCGTGCATCTGTTGATGTAGAGGTGTCGCTGAAGGACGCAAAGGGCAATGTAATAAGTCAATTCTCTGTAAATGGCAAGTCTTCTGGAGGAACTATCTTCGCTGGAGGCACAAATCAAGCCCTTGAAAAAGCAGCAGAGCAGATAGTGGCGTTCATGGAAACAGGAAAATAGCCCGTATAGGAGTCTATAAAATGGTAAAAATTATACAGTTTGACAAAAAAATAATACTCTTGCTTCTTCTAATTATGCCGCTGGTTGGCTGCGCAGGGAATGCTTATAAAAAAGTGTTCGCTGATGGCAGCAATGATCTTAATGTCAGGAATTTTAATGTGCCGCCTGATATTTCTTATATCGCAGCAAAAAGAGCAGTGCTGAACCAGAATTTCCGCATAGAGAAAGAGGATGTTCAGGCAAGATCCTTTACTGCTGCCCGATATTTTGAGGATGGCAGAGACAGCATTGTTGTTACAATCAATGTCAATGTCATGCCATCTGGCAAGGATAAGTCTACTGTCTATGCAAGCGCTACCCAGCATGTAGACAAGGTCAGGGTAAAGGTAGATAGGACTTTATTGGGACTGTTGCCGATAGGAAGCGAAGCAACAAGGGTTCAGCAGGAAAAAAGAACAATAGAGGACAGGGATTTCTATGAGAAGTTTTTCGCTGCTATAGAAAAAGAATTTATCGCAGTGAAATAGCCATTAGCAGCCATAAACCTGTCTGTAAGACTTTATAAAAAGACGTTACCACTTATAAGATGGTAACGTCTTTTTTGTTTATAGAAAAGGAATGGAGGTTTTATAATGATGACGATAGAAAGAACACCGTGTTTTTTATCAGACTTTAACAATCATCTTTAATGACGAAAAGGTTAATATCGAGGACATAAAGGATGCCCTAAAAAGCAAAATATCCCATAGAGAGAAAGCTGGAATATATTAAAAAATAATTGACTGATTTAAAATACCAAAAGGGTTCATAAATCACTCAACAAAAAGACACTAAATCCCCCTCCCGCCTGCCTGTGCGGACACGCAGACAGTTCAAGGGAGAGGGAACAGTTTTAGAAT
>DBNT01000083.1:32500-37203 GCA_002299835.1 Nitrospiraceae bacterium UBA665
CTAAATCGGGATTTGGGTTTTTTAACGAGGTTGACAAAATGTTTTTATCTTATGTAAATTGTATGACAAAAGGCAACCGATTACCGTCAGTGAAAGCGGTTATTGACATAAAAACAAATTAAAGGAGGAAGATTTATGAATTTAGGGCAGCCAAATGCTAACGAAGCAACAAGGACATTTAATCGTTCTAAAAATGTCTCTCCGATGAGTGGAATATGCACCAGGTGCATCGATGGGTGCAGAGGCAATTGCGAAGTTTTTAAGGCGACTTTTAGAGGTAGAGAAGTTATCTACCCCGGACCGTTTGGTGAAGTAACTGCAGGCGGCGATAAAAATTATCCTATTGATTATTCACATCTAAACATTCATGGTTATGCCTTCGGGGCTAAGGGGCTTCCAAAGGGTCAAAAAGGCAGCCCTGATACAGCTAAGTTCCCGAATGTCAATACTGAGACCGAATACGGTTGGACAAAAAAAGTAAAAATGAAAGTGCCAATTTTTACAGGCGCTTTAGGCTCTACAGAAATAGCCCGCAAAAACTGGGAACACTTTGCAGTAGGGGCAGCGATTTCAGGCATTACAATTGTCTGCGGTGAAAATGTATGCGGCATTGACCCCGCCCTTGAGTTAAATAGTAAAAACAAGGTTACAAAAGCCCCTGATATGGACCGCAGAATAGAAACATACCGCCGCTATCATCAGGGATTCGGTGAGATACTTGTTCAGATGAATGTAGAGGACACCCGTCTTGGAGTGGCTGAATATATTATTAACAAACACGGAATTGAAACAATAGAATTGAAATGGGGGCAAGGCGCTAAATGCATAGGCGGAGAAATTAAGGTAAACTCTCTTGAGCGCGCTCTTGAACTGCAAAGGCGCGGCTATATTGTAACCCCTGATCCTTCTGACCCTGTCATGCAGGCTGCTTTCAAGGATGGTTCTATAAAAGAATTTGAGCGCCACAGCCGCCTCGGCTTTATTGATGAAAAAGATTTTTATGCCGAAGTTGCCAGGCTGAGAAAACTCGGCTTTAAAAGAATTACATTAAAGACCGGCGCATACGGCTTGCGTGAGCTTGCAATGGCGATTAAATGGAGTTCTAAAGCCAAGATAGATTTATTGACAATAGACGGAGCCCCTGGAGGCACAGGCATGAGCCCATGGCGCATGATGGAAGAATGGGGAATGCCTTCTCTTTATTTACATGCTGCAGCTTATGAATTCTGTAAAATTTTGGCTGACAGAGGCGAGCGAGTTCCTGATATTGCCTTTGCAGGCGGCTTCAGCAGCGAAGACGGTGTATTCAAGGTCTTAGCAATGGGCGCTCCTTATGCAAAGGCAGTTTGTATGGGACGTGCCTTAATGATTCCCGGAATGGTTGGAAAGAATATAGAAAAATGGATGAAAGCAAATGATTTACCCAAGAGTGTTAGTGAATTTGGCTCAACTGTGGAAGAGATATTTGTCTGCTATGAAGAGGTAAAAAATCTTGTTGGCGCTAAGGAGATAAAAAATATCCCGTTAGGGGCTATCGGCATCTATAGCTATGCACAGAAAATAAAGATTGGACTTCAGCAGTTAATGGCAGGAGCGCGCTGCTTTAATGTCCCTTCAATTACAAGGAATGAATTGATGTCCCTTACCGAGGAGTGCGCTAAGGTTACAGGCATTCCTTACCTGATGGATTCTTACAGGAAGGAAGCGATGAAAATACTAAAATCCAAATAAATTTTGCAATTGCCTGCTAAATTATAATTATAATCAAACAAAAAAGAGAGCAAAGCAGCACGATGCGGAGGTGTAATGAACAAAACAATGCTTGCGATCCTCAAGATACTGGATAAACATCAGGAAGTAGTTGGCTCAAGGGAAATATCCCGGCAGTTAAAAATGCACGGGATAGACCTTACTGAAAGGACGGTGCGCTATCATTTAAGGATTCTTGATGAGAGAGGATATACAGAAGTCTTTGGCAAAGAGGGTAGGAGGATAACCGACAAAGGTAGGACTGAATTAAAGCACGCCCTTATATCCGACAAAATAGGTTTTGTAATAAGCAAGATAGAGACACTTTCATATCTCACTACGCTTAACCTTGAAAATATGTCAGGCGATATTATTCTTAATATCTCTTATTTTCCTGAAGATAGGCTTAAGGATGCATTAAAGATTTTAAAGCCTTCATTTTCATCACCATATGTAATGAGCGACAAGGTGGTTTTTGAAAGAGGCGGCGGAGTTATCGGAGATGTTATTATACCTGAAGGAAAAATTGGCATAGGCACCGTATGCAGTGTTACAATAAACGGCATATTTCTTAAAGCAGGGATACCTGTGACATCTAAATTCGGCGGTCTTGTAGAGATAAATGACAGAAAGCCAATACGGTTTGTGTCTCTGATAAGTTATGAAGGTTCATCGCTTGACCCTCATGAGATATTTATAAGAAGCAAGATGACTGATGTGTTAGGCGCTCTGAAGGGAAAGAATGGTATAATACTTGCGAGTTTCAGAGAGATACCTGTCGTATGTGCCGAAGAAGCGAAGAGGCTTGCAGAAAAAATGGCAGGCAGGGGCATAGGCGGAATACTTATGATAGGGGAGCCTAATAAGCCCCTTCTGGAAATGCCTGTAAGAATAGATAAAGCCGGAATGGTGATAGTCGGAGGGTTGAATCCGGTTTCGGCTCTTGAGGAATCGGGCATACCGACAGAAAGCGCGGCAATGTCCACACTCTATGAATATTCAAAGCTTAACAGTTTTAAAGAAGCTATAAAGGCTTTTGAAACCTAAATTGAGCGATTTTATGCAGGTCAGGCATAGCTCAAAGCCTTTAGAAAGTGTTTGTTATAATGCGTATGAATGATTTAAAATGTATAACCCAACAAGTCAGAGCACTCAACAAGTTGAGTGCTCGATCGAGCACCAAATATTTTGGTGCTCTGATTACCACCGATGGTGATGACGGAAACAAGAGTGTGTTTTTATAATGCCAGGTCTAAAGGCATTTCGCCATACCCGACCTGCATTTTAAGAGCAAAAAATTGTTTAACATAGATAATAAGGAGGATTTTGCACTAAGATGGAAGATAAAGAGGTTTTTGAAAGGGCGAAGGCTGACAATGTTATTTTTATAAACCTGCAGTTTACTGATATGTTAGGACGGCTGAAAGAGATTACCGCTCCTGTGCAAAGATTGGCAGACATAATGAAATATGGGGCATGGTTTGACGGCTCCTCTGTCGAAGGGTTTGCAAGAATTCATGAAAGCGACCTTTATTTAAAGCCCGACCCTGCAACATATTCTGTTATCCCGTGGCTAAAATCGCCCGATGGCAATACCGCCCGCCTTATATGTGATATATACAGTCCTGATGGAAATCCATTTGAAGGCGACCCGAGGTTCATTTTGAAAAGGGCTTTAAAAAGGGCCAGCGAAATGGGATTTGAATACAATGTTGGACCGGAACCGGAATTCTTTTTGTTCAGGAATGGACAGGAAAAACTGCTGCCGATGGACAGCGACGGATATTTTGACCTTGCTACAGATGCCTCTCATGCAATAATGAGAGATATAACTGCTGCGCTTGAAACATTTGGCATAGAGGTAGAGGCGTCACATCATGAAGTCGCACCGGGCCAGTATGAAGTGGACTTTAGGTATGGCGAGGCGCTTACAACTGCTGACAAGCTGCTTACACTGAGAGTTACTGTAAAGGCTATTGCCCATAGATATGGCTTGAGGGCGTCTTTTATGCCTAAGCCAGTAATGGGCATGGCTGGCTCTGGCATGCATGTGCATCAGAGCCTCTTTGATATAAAGACAGCGGAAAACTTATTTTATGACCTGAGCGATAAGTATAAACTTTCAAAGACCGCATATAATTTTATTGCCGGACAGCTTTACCACATAAAAGGGATGATGCCTGTTTTATGCCCAACCGTAAATTCATATAAGCGACTTGTGACCGGCTTTGAGGCTCCTGTGTATATCTCATGGGCGAGAATAAATAGGTCGGCTCTTATAAGAGTGCCGCACTGGTTTGAGGACAAGCCTAATTCAGCGAGGATAGAATTAAGGTGTCCGGACCCTGCCTGCAATCCTTATTTAGCCTTTGCTGTTATGCTTTCGGCAGGACTTGATGGCATAGAAAAAAATACCCCTTTATCAGAGTCTGTGGAAGAAGACCTTTATAAATTTGATGAGGCAAGGCTTGCCTCCATGAACATAGAGACCCTTCCCTCATCTCTTTATGAGGCGATAAGCGAGTTAAAAAATAATCTGCTGATGCAGGATGCGCTCGGAGGACATCTATTTAAAAGATATATCGCTATAAAAACAAGGGAGTGGAATGAATTTAAGATGCAGGTTACACCGTGGGAGATAGAGAAATATATTGATATTTAATAAACCTCATCGTGAGTTCCAATATCAAGGAGATAGATTCGGATTCACTTTCAATCTTATTAAGGCGGTCTTCAAAGGCTTTGCATTTTTTGTTTTTATATACGAGATAAGCCACAAAGTCATTCAATTCCTGAGTGTTAGCTTCCGAAAGCAACGGCAGCATTTCTCCCAAATCCCGATTTAGAAATTCTACAACTGTTCCCTCTCCCTTGACGGGAGATGGTTAGGGTGAGGGTGAATGGTTCACCTTTAAGGTTACCCCTCCCCCTCTCCCCCTCCCGCAAGGGGAGGG
>DBNT01000016.1 GCA_002299835.1 Nitrospiraceae bacterium UBA665
TAATATGAAGCGTCCCGCATCCTGTTAATCCTACTACCATTACCACTAACACCAAAACCTTCAAAGCCCCTAAAAACCTTTTCATACAATTACCTCCTTAAATTAGCTCATAGCCTACATAATATGGGTTTTTGTTTTATTGTAACACATGCCTTTAGCCTATTTTTTTCTGATTAGTTTCTTGCTTATATATAAGAGGAAAGCGGGGGGAAGTCAAGGGGCAGGAGCGGGTATTATTTCAGGAGATAGAGACTTTATTTGAAAATTCCATTTGAATAGGCGCTATCATATGTGATATTATTTTTTATGGGAAAGTTGCAAAAGCTTTTCGGCAGGGTTAAGAACAACCCGCAAGATATCAGGTTCGATGATATTTGTAAGTTGGCAGAGGCTTTTGGATTCGTATATAAAGGCGGCAAAGGAAGTCATAAGGTTTATACAAGAAAAGGCATTGAGGAAATATTAAATTTTCAGAATGTTAACGGTAAGGTAAAGCCTTATCAGACAAAGCAGTTCCTGAAAATTATTGAGGAATACAACCTAAAATTAAAGGAGGAGTGAAGATGCATTATCCCATAAAAGTTTTTTATAGCGAACAAGATAAAGGCTTTATAGCGGTTATCCCTGACTTGCCGGGGTGTTCCGCATTCGGTGAAACAGAGGAGGAGGCTATAAAGCAGGTAAAAATTGCTCAGGAATTATGGATAAAGACCGCAAAAAAAGAAGGCAGAAAGATTCCGCATCCTTCGGCGGAGAGTGTATATAGCGGTAAAATACTCACCAGAACTCCTAAGTCTTTGCATAAAGCCTTAATGGAAAAAGCAAAAGATGAAGGGGTTAGTTTGAATCAACTTGTGGTTTATTTGCTATCCAGAGGAATTAATAGAAACATAACAGCAAGAAAGAATTAAATGCCTTCTACAGGAGTCGAGCGTGTGGCATTAAGGCAGTTTGACCAAAACAATGATATGTTTAATAACATATCTCATTATGGCTTTTTAAAACTCGTAGTCCTTGCTCAAGAGATACACAATGCGCCTACGGCTATCATGGCAACACCTAAGATAAGGCAGGATGTGCAAACACGAACCAGGAATAGAACATTTTGAGATACTATTTTGACAGGTATTATCTTCGCATGCGGATTAGCCACTGATTTATTGTCAAGGACAATTTTTGAATTCTTAAATTCATTCCTTAATTACCACCAACACTAAAACCTTCAAAGCCCCTAAAAACCTTTCCATATAATTACCTCCTTAATTAGCCCACAGCCTACATAATATGGGCTTTTGTTTTATTGTAACACATGCTTTTAACCTGTTTTTTCTGATTAGTTTCTTATTTATTGCTTATATATAAAGTGAAATCGGGGGAAAGTCAAGGGACGCTTTATTATTTATAAATCCCCTGCCGGGGACCGAAAGAAACAAGATACAAAACATCTCCATCAATTTTAAAGATAAGTCTTCTTTCCTGCCCATCTATGCTGTATTTATACCGCCTCATGTCTTTAAGTTCGCCTTTAAGTTTTTTGCATGTCAAAGGATTATTAGCAACCTCTATAACGGCATTTTTTAATGCCTCTTTTTCAATATCGCTCTTTAATTTTTCTCTCAGTCTCCTGAATTTCTGAGTTTCATAGACTTTCAAGGCTTAACTCCTTAACCATGCCTGTTTCAAGTTCTGCCTTGGCCTCTAATATGTCCTCAATTTCCTCTGCTGTCAGTTCAGGGTTCTGAATGGCTATAAGCCCAATTCTCAGAGCATACCTTATGCTGCTGGAGAAATCCCTGCCTTCTTTTTTTGCCAGCAGATTCAACTGCTGAACTATATCATCATCTATCAAAACAGTTTTTCTTACCATGCATTCACCTCACATATATTAGATGATATAATCATACATAATCATATAGGTTTTGTCAATCTCTTGAATTCCCGATCTGATGCTTGCTTTTAACATCCGATTGGTTGTATTATTAACAATGAAATTTCATATCAACTATTTCAAGACCAGGTCTGGCAAATCGCCAGTAGAGCAATATATTGATGAAATAGACAATAAAGAAGAAATGGCCGAAATATTCTCGGTTTTAAAAGGTATTCAGGAATACGGAACAGATGCTGTTGGTGTTGAGTTCAGACAAATAGAGGGTAAGTTGTGGGAATTAAAAAATAAGAACACACAGTAACCAACACAGAATCTTTTATGCTGTTTTTAAGGGTAGCGAAATGGTGTTGTTACATGCATATCTTAAGAAAACGCCAAAAGCGCCATTGCGTGAGATAGAAACAGTCAAACAGAGATTAAAACAATTAATGGAGGAAAGGAAATGAAAAGCGACCTTGACAGGCATATTGAAAGGCATTTAAAGGATGAAGAATTCAGGTTTTACTTTGAAAGGGCTGAGGCTAAAAGGGTTATAGCACAACAGATAGCAGCTATCAGAAAAGCCCGGAATCTTTCACAGACACAATTGGCTAAAGCAGCAGGGACAAAGCAGCAGAGCATAGCCAGACTTGAAAATCCAAAGGATAAGAGAATGCCGTCTCTTGAATTTTTGGACAGGGTAGCAAAGGCATTGGGCAGAAAACTTGCAATTTCATTAACAATTCAGAGAAGTAAAAATTAAACGCCAAAGGAGTATGTAAAGGCAAGGTTGGTTGGATAGGAACGGAAAACCTTAAAATGAGATAGTTTTCAACTATCTTTTGTAATACTTATCAATTATCTTTATAACATCACAGGCTGAATATCGCCCACTTGCCATTATGGATTGAAAATTTTTGGCATCAGCAGGGCTGTGATGGCTTATTGACCTGATAACCTGAATATAATCTTCAAGACATGCACTTTCAGCCTTCTGTGTTTGCAATTGAGTTGAGTCTTTGCTTTGGCGCTGAAGCTCTTCTGCATTTACAATATAGTAAGATACTAGCAAAAAAGAAATACAGGCAATGATTGTTTTCTTTATTTTTTATCCTCATGGTCTTTAATAAGTTTCCGTTCCTTATGTAAATATTACCAGTGCTGGACGAGAAGCGCTCATTAAGGCAATTCGATCAAAACAATGATATGTTCAATAACATATCGCATTTTGCCTTCTTAAAGCTCATAACCCTTGCCCAGCACATACATAAAGCGCCTACGGCTATCATGGCAACACCTAAGATAAGGCAGGATGTGCAGACACGCACCAGTAGTAACTTCTTCAGAAAGAAGGTAATTACCACTGTCCGTTACTTTCTCAGTCCTGAATGGAAGATATTAAGGGCTGGCAGTGTTACAAATGTTAATGCTATCCAAGGTGATAGGAGTTCTGCTATTGAAGTCGTCCAAGGGGATGACCCAAGGTTTAATACGATATTCAATGAGATGTTTTACAAGCCTCACAGAACGCTACAGCAGCATGTGTATCCTTTTACGCATGGTACAGGGAGTGTTCCGGTTCTTGGACGGTAAATTGAAGAGGCTGAGGAGTTAGTCCTCAGCCTTTGTTTTTATAGTTTTTCTTTCAATTTCTTTGCAAAATCTAAGAATACTTTATCCATCAGATAGGTTACATGTCTTTTTCTTATATCAGTAAAAACTATTCCCGTAGATGCCACTGCCTCAACGTTATGTTTATTTCCATCGATAGCAACATCAGCAGAAAATTTACACCTATAAGAAAGCCCAATTGGTTTGTATGTGTTAAATTCCTGCGGAGAAATCAAAACTATTCTGCTGTTCTTTTGAGTATAAACATCTTCCTTAAACTCCTGCAATGGATATATACTAATTCGCTTATCTTTAAATACTATATTGATAGCTTTAGCAATACCGTCAAAGGGGTCAATTACTATTTTGTTAACATCCGAAAAAAAACCAGGCGGGGGCATGTCGATAAAAGTTTTATTTTCTATAACAAACACAATATCAGGATCAGGTGTATTTTTGAAATCCATAACTTCTGATCTAGTTATGGCAAGTGTGCTCCCGCACCCACTCACCACCATCACCCCCACCATCAACACTAAAACCTTCAAAGCCCCTAAAAACCCTTTCATGCAAAAACCTCCTTAATTAGCTCACAGCCTACATAATATGGGCTTTTGTTTTATTGTAACACATACTTTTAGCCTATTTTCTTCTGATTAGTTTCTTGCTTATATATAAGAGGAAAGCAGGGGAAGTCTTGAATACGATTAGTGATGTTTTTCTGTTTGAACTTTAGCCCCGCACTTCATACAAAATTTCGCTTCGTGTAAAAGCTGAACACCACATTGAGGACAAACTTCATTAGAAGCTAAAACTTCTTCTGCTTTCTTTGCTATATCCTCTACCCTTTTTCCGCATTTTCCGCAAAACTTGGCGCCTTCGTATATCTCAGCTCTACAGTCGCATATGGCAACTGCCTTTGGTTTACCAAGCGCTTCTTCTGTCTGTAAATGAATTTGGTTTAGTTCCTTTTCTTTCTCTTTTATCTGGCTATCTAATCCTCTGATTCCTTCGCATTTCTCTTTAGCTCTCTCCTCATCAAAACCACCTTTGAGAAACATGGTATAAACAATATTGCCAAGTTCTTCTAATGCAGCATTCTTTCGCTCCTGAATCGCCCTTATTTGACCCTTGATTTTTGTGGTCTCAATTACCTCTTTGGATTTAACACGTACCGTTGTAATTCCCTTGTCTATGCCCTGCTTTACCTTATCAAAAAAATCAGCCATTTTGCTCTCCTTTCAATGTATGTCCACATTCACTACAAAATGCTGAATCAGGCGAAGCTATTGCGCCGCACTGACTACAGAACTTATTATCCGCTTTGTCTTTACTTAAGGGCAGAGACGTCCCTTTATCCTGCATTGTTAAATAGACATTTATTGCTGTAGCGGAAAGAAAACCAATTAATGTTAAATAAAATCCAATGAGGTATTCCAACTGAAGCATTGCAGCAGTCTCTTGAATATCATTATTGAGCTTTGACGTAAGCATAAGCAATAAGGTTGTGCCAGCTACTCCCGCTGCCGCAACATATGTAGTCACTCTTTTAACTTTCAGGAAGCTAACGCCAAATCCAACAATAGCCGCTAAAAAAGCTAACATAGCAAATACCTCTCCCTGCACTTTTCTTTTTTGTTTAGCTCCAAACATTGTTGGCTCTTCGATAGTCGTCCCTGAGACTAATTGAATTCCACTAAAGGTTGCAATTTTTTGCCCCTGACAAGAAACATTAACCCATGGCAAGAAAAAACATATTAAGACAGCTCCAAAAAATGCAGGTGATAGATTTTTGTGTATCATGTGAACCTCCTTAATTTAGCCCACATCCTACAGGATATGGGCTTTTGTTTTTATTGTAACATATACTTTTAGCCTGTTTTTTGAGGATTAGTTTCTTACTTATATATAAAGGGAAAACGGGGGGAAGTCAAGGGCAAGCAATTTTTTCCCCCTTGATAATCTTTCAACAATGAGGCTCTTGCAAAAGTCTAAAAATGTCATTCCCGAAGTTCTTAATCGGGAATCCAGTTCCTTTAAAATCAACGACCCCCGATTAAGAACTTCGAGGGCAGGCTGCTGGATTCCAGCTTTCGCTGGAATGAGCTACT
>DBNT01000015.1 GCA_002299835.1 Nitrospiraceae bacterium UBA665
ATTTACATAAGCAAAGCAGGTGTGGCTGAAAAGCCTTTAGCGGCGATACATTAGAGCCGAACCGTCCCACCGTTTAAGGGCAGCTTCAGTATCACCTTTTACATTCAGCAATAAAACAGGCATATAAATAATCTTATCGCATTGCTAAAGGCTTTGATGCCATGCCTGCTTTGCTTGATTACGGATTATGGTATGAGATAAAGACTTTTGCAACATTCCTCCTTTTTCAATTATAAACTGCATTGGTGTTTTTTGTTAATCCGTAAGCAAAAAAAAATCAGATGCGTCTTTAGAGAAAGCGGCAAAGATAGCAGACAACGGAGGAGCCACTCTTGCGAGTTTCAACTAAAATAGTATATCATCATTTTTGAGGTTGTAGAGCAACCTGAGAAAAAGAGCAAAAAATGTTTGATAAACAGATAATAGACTACTTAAAACTCCTTCACGGTTTTTATAACTCTATGGTGATTGTTGTATTCATTTATCAGGGTTTTCTCGGATTAAGAATTAGAAAAGGAAGGAAAGCCGGCAGCCATCCATCTCATATCATTAAAAGGCATAAAAGGCTCGGACCAATTCTTACCATCGCAAGCATGATTGGATTTCTTTCTGGGGCTGTGATTGTTTTTATTGATCATGGGCATATTTACAAGTATCCACTTCATTTCATAACAGGACTTTTGATAGTATTGTCTGTAGTCACCGTCTTTTTAATCTCAAAAAAGATAAAATCGATAGATTCTAAATTTAGAGACATCCATTTCAGGCTCGGCATATTTATACTGTGCCTTTACATCATACAGGCATTTTTCGGATTAGGGCTACTGCTATGACCGATGTCTTTATCATCTCATAAGCAATGGTCTTGTGATAATCGGATTTGCGATAATGTGGAAGGGGTGGAAATTAATTCACGGCGCAAAAGGCGGACTTGTGACAGAGGGGACTTATACATATGTGAGGCATCCACAATATTCAGGGCTTTTCCTTGTAATGATAGGAATGTTGATTCAATGGCCGACAATTATAACTGCCCTGATGTTTCCTGTGCTCATTTTTGTCTATTACCGCTTGTCAAAGAGGGAAGAAGGTGATATGATTGAATTATTCGGGGATGAATACAGGAGGTATATGGAAAAGACTCCGATGTTCATTCCAAAAATGAAGCGTAAATAATAGAATCCTGCGATTAAGAAGGAGGCAAGGCCATGATGCAATGGGGAGATTATGGATGGGGAATGGGATTTGGATGGCTCTTTATGATCATATTCTGGATACTGATTATTTTAGGGATTGTGTATCTCGTTAAGCTGATCATCAGAGGCGAGAAGCGGATAAACGGGGAAACAGCCCTTGATATTCTTAAAAAAAGATACGCAAAGGGCGAGATAAACAAAGAGGAGTTTGAGGAAAAGAAAAAAGAAATCCAGTAGGGAGGTTTGAGATGAAAAAAGTATTTTTAGCAAGCTGTATTTTGTTTCTGGTACTAACTGCTACATCCGCCTTTGCGCAGATGGAGATGATGGGCGGACAGAAGGGTCAAGGCATTGCAGGCGAAGGACAGCAGATGCAGATGTGTCCATGTCCGATGATGAAACAGAAGATGGGTGAAGGACATCAAATGCAAATGCCCATGATGAGACAGATGATGGGGCATGGCATGATGATGCATGAAATGATGCATACCATGATGGATATGATGAAAATGCAAAGGAAAATGATGAAGGGCATGAGTCCTGCTGAAAGAAAAAAGATGATGAAAGAAATGGACAGGATGCAGGACAGAATGGAAAAAATGATGTCAATGCACATGGGCAAGATGATGGGAATGGATGTCTCTCAGGCAAAACTTAAATGTGCTGAAGAGTGGCTTAAAAAGGCGATAGACCTTCATGAATTACACATGAAAGACCCGAAGACAGCCACAGAGGCATCGCAGATGGAAATGATGGACCAGATGAAAAAGGCTTATGAATGTATTACTGGAACAGGGGCGATAGCACCAAAAGAGCCTGAGAAAAAAGAGCCAAAAAAGGAGGAAGCTCCAAAGGCAGATCCCCATAAGCATTGATAGTCTCTATGCTTGACATCGCAAGAAAAAGATAAAGGTCATAGACCCTGTATGCAAAATGACTATAGAGGATAAGGATGCCGTAGCCACATTATCGTATAAGGGCATAACCTATAGCTTCTACTCAAAAATCATGCAAAAAGGATTTTGACAAAGACTCTGAGGCATTTATAAGGGTAGGAGCTGCTATTACTTCAAGTTATTCGAAAATACTTGAAAATGTTCGAAAATGAATATTATTTGCTGTGAGATATTTGAATATTTGCATATAAGCTACCTACGGATAACGACTGAACTCAGAGGTGCGGCGGTCGTTATGCCGCATCCTGTGGAGTGTTTTGTTATGGCTTCGGTATTTCAAGGTCTTTACATATTTTTGTGACAAGGTTTTCATCAATCTCTCTGTGACGGGGGATAGTACTTACTTTCTTTTTCAAGCTATTTACATATACCGTATGATTTGCGCCTTCCCGCAAAAATTCGCATCCATTTGACTCAAGATGTCGGATTACATCTTTTCGTTTCAAGCAGTTACCGATCCAAAGTCTTCTTTTATTATCTCAAGACCCTTAAGTTCTTCCTCAAAGAGTTGTCTATTGGCTTCTAAAACGAGCTGGATAGCCTCAATTAAATTTTTTCTTGTTTCTTCAAGAGTTGAGCCTTGAGTATTGGCTCCTGGAAGTTCTTTTACAAAACCGATATATCCATATGGCGATTTTTGAAATATTGCTGTTAATTTTTCCTTCATCTTTATCATCCTCCATTTTATTTATATTATACCATACAGCCTGTCAAACAAAATTTGATAAAAACACCAGATAGGTATAGACATATTGCCCTTCTCATAATTATTCCCTCCAAAATTAAGCGTATATGATAAAATTAACGAATGAAATCGGCTGATATATCCCTTGACCTTAACCCGCAATTCCTCCACGCACTTCATGTAATGGAAGAGACAGATAAAAATGTCTTTATCACCGGTAGGGCAGGCACAGGCAAGTCAACCTTGCTTCAGCATTTCAGGAATACTACAAAGAAAAATATTGCTGTGCTTGCGCCAACAGGAGTTGCGGCCGTGAATGTGAAAGGGCAGACTATCCATTCATTCTTCGGATTCAAGCCGGATATAACTCCTGATATGGCGAAGGGGCTGCGTCCGATAGAAAAAGCGATTTATAAAAAACTTAATGCCATTGTAATTGACGAAGTCTCAATGGTGCGCGCTGACCTTATGGACTGTATAGACGGCTTTCTCAGCATTCACGGCAAAAATAAGAACCGGCCATTCGGCGGTCTTCAAATGATATTCATCGGCGACCTCTATCAGTTGCCTCCTGTTGTTACATCCCATGATAAGGTGATATTCGGAAGCCTTTATAAGAGCCCGTATTTCTTTGACTCGATGGTCTTCGGCAGCGGCTTTGATATGCAGTTCATCGAGCTTGAAAAGGTCTATCGCCAGCGTGACGACAGATTTCTGAATATCCTTAATGCCATCAGGAACAATACTGCAACTGATGAAGACCTTGCAGCGATCAACGCGCGATACATGCCGGATTTTCACGATGACAAGGGCTTTTATATCTATCTCACAACTACAAACGACCTCGCAGATTCAATTAACGCAAAAAGGCTTACAGATATTAAAGACAAAGAATACCATTATCACGGTCTAATTGAAGGGGATTTTAATTTAAAGGATCTCCCAACAGGGCTTGACATCGCTATTAAGATAGGCGCTCAGGTAATGCTTTTGAATAATGACTCAATGGGCAGGTGGATAAACGGAAGCATAGGCAAGATTACCGGCATTGAAAAAACAAAAGGTGAGCCTGATGCAATTCATGTGGAACTTCAGGATGGAGAGACTGTTGATGTCTATCCTTATACATGGGGAATGTATGAATTTCATTATGACAAAAGGGCTAAAACAGTTATATCTGATGTGGTAGGCACATTTACACAATATCCACTCAAGCTTGCATGGGCTGTTACTATCCATAAAAGCCAGGGCAAGACATTTGAAAAGGTAATCATAGACATCGGCAGGGGAACATTCTCACACGGACAGTTGTATGTAGCCCTCAGCCGCTCTACTACTTTTGACGGCATTGTGCTTAAAAAGCCGATTGCAAAAAAGCACATCTTTATGGACTGGCGTGTCGTGGATTTCGTTACTAAATATCAGTATAGACAATCGCAAAAGAGCCTGCCGGTTGATGAAAAGCTTTCTATCATAGAAAAGGCCATAAAAGATAAAAGACCGCTTGAAATTATTTATCTAAAGACAAAGGATGAGAAATCGCGAAGGACAATTCTACCCTCTTTTGCTGGAGAGATTGAATATAACGGTAGAAAATTCAACGGCGTTCAAGCTTTTTGCTCCTCACGGAAGGACGACAGGGTGTTTCACATAGAGCGGATACTTGAGATAAAGACGGTTGAGTAAAGGTTTTTCACTTATACCTGACTACTACCCCCTTTGTTTGCTGAATGTAATGCAAAAAATTTGAGATTTAAGATTTAAAATTCAAAATAATTTTGAATTTTGGATACTTACGCTTTATAAAGAGAAAATAGATTAAATCTTTCTAATTGTGTTAAATTAATCAAACTATAATCCGTAATCATGCAAATGTTTCTTTTTACGAATTATGGTCAAATAAACATTTTAAAAGGAGTTGTTATGGAATTTGAATATAAAGAATATACGCCGGAAGAAGACGAAATCTATGAATCTGCAATCTCAAAGATAAAAGAGGCAATAAAAAACGGTCTTAATTTTAATGAGGCATGCTGTATTGTTAAAGTTGATGACCTGAAACTCAAGAGATTTATTGTTGATGATGCTCTTAAAATAATGATCGCAGAGATGCATTACGAAAAAGACATGTCTTTGCCGGTTGTGGCGGACACGCTAAAAGTGCCCTTAAAAGCGGTAAACATAGCGAATATGGAGATGCTTGAAGACGCAGGAGCTACTACTGCTGAAATGTTTAAAAGGAGCAACCCGGGCGCACCCATAGGTGATGCCTGATGAAAGGAAAAAGGGGGAAAGTCAGACTATATGCCTTAAGCACTTGCCCGTCGTGCAAAAGGGTTAAACAATTTCTTGATAATCACAATATAGCTTATGAGTCTACTGATGTAGACCTTCTTGACAGCGGCGAGCAGTGGGTGGCATCTAAAGATTTGAAGAAATATAATCCACAGGCTTCTTATCCGACTTTGATTGTTGAAGATGTTATAACCGGTTTTGATGAGGAAACCTTAAAAGAGATGTTTGATATAAAATGACACCAGAGAAATTATATGAAGGGCTGTCAAAATATGCTGATTCGCAGGGCATTCAGCTTAATAAAGATAGGGAATATGTGATGGAAATAATGAGAGGGCTGATTAAAAACGAGGAGAGGTATGGTTACCGCTCATGCCCCTGCCGCCTTGCAACCGGCATAAAAGAAAGAGATAAAGACATAATATGCCCGTGTGCTTACAAAGAGCCTGATATAAAAGAATACGGCAGTTGTTATTGTAATCTATATGTATCAAAAGAATGGAACGAAGGCAGTATAAAACACATAGTCGTTTCTGAAAGAAGACAAATAATATGAGGGTAATTTTTTATGATGTTTAATAATGTTTTATCATTAAGCGATATAAAAAAAGAAACATTTGTAATTGAACATATCAGGTGGGATCTTATACCAAAAGACTTAATGGAGCCGAAATATACTGTTACCAAAGAAGGCTTAAAAACGAGGGAGCCAATAAAAGGCTATGTTTTTTATATAGACATTATGGGCATAAGACCTTCGCTATTTTTGATGCGCCATACCGCCGCAGATTATGCAGAGACTCTGGCTCAGATAGACGAAATACCGCAGGAGCTTTTACAGGAAGCCATTGAGGAAAATGAAGACAAGATGTATTTCGGCATGTGCCAGATTAACAAAAAGATTGAAGAATGGCTTAAAAAGGAGTTAGGAGTTCTTTTATAACTCCCTGTTTTTGCCTTAAAAAACAATTAGTTATTTGTCTTTCTACCTGCCACTGTCATAAAATTGTAATAATCTGTCTGATTTTCGGACTGATTTTCGGTATAAAAAGCGTCTAAAATCTCAACCGAATTCCTTAAGCTTTCAGGGTAGTGGTGGGCATATCTCTGGGTAGTTTTTATGTCCCTATGCCCTAACAGCTTGCTTACCTTGTAAATGTCAACGCCGTTTTGAATTAACCTCGTCGCAAAAGTATGCCTGAGATCGTGGAACCGGCAATGTGTTATCCCTGATTTTTTGACATAGTGCTTAAAGAGAGTGGCAAAAGAAAACTGGTCAATTTTCTTTCCTGTCTTTTGATAGAACACATATCCTGATATGGCAGGCGTGGCAAGTCTCTTTTTAAGTATCTCAATGGCAATATTGTTTAGAGGGATCGTCCTTGCCTCTTTGGTTTTTGAGTTCTCTTTTGCAACTTTAACAGTTCTGCTAAACAGATTTACATCATGCACTTTCAAGGATAAAATCTCATTCTGCCTCATGCCTGTATTCAAGGCAAACAGGCAGATTTCCTTAATCCAGTCAGGCATGACAATTAAAAGCCTCTGTTCTTCGTCCTTTGTTAACCATCTGTCCACTTCGTTATTAGGCTTTCCGAGAGTAACCTTAGAAACAGGATTGAGATTGCACCATTCCCACTCCTTAATCGCAAGGTTAAACATTTTCGACAACATTCGGATGGTTAAAAATACTGTAGCTGGTTTGTATCCCTTTTGTAGCAGCTCGTTTTTAACATGAGTAACGAGCCTCGATGTAATCTTATCAAGGGTTAATCCTGATGTATGCGGCTCTAAAAGCTTTACAGCGTCCTTGTATCTTTTTTGTGTGCTTGGTGTGCAGTGCAACCTGCAATGTTCGTTCAGAAATTTATCTGCCATGTCCTCAAACGTATGTTGCCTTGCCTCGTCAATTTCAAACCATTTGCCCTCAACGATTTGTGTCTTAACCTTTGATAAGATGTTTTCGGCAAGTCTCTTATCGCTTGTGCCGGTTGATCGCTGGTAATACTGTCCGTTAGCCGTGAATGACATCCAGTATATATTGCCTCTAATATATAAACCTGTCTTGTGTTTCATAGTTCTCCTTTCTATTACTCCACAAGCCTTGAAAATCCGTTGTCAAAGAGCTTGTGGAATTATAGCAGAATCACGCTGTTTAATGTTCATGCTTTCTTCATTATATATGCAATAAGACAAGCTGTTTTTTGTGTTTTTTTTTAGGCAGTTTTTAGGCTGGAAACGCCTGAAATCTGCCTTTTCAGTGGATGTCAGTGGAAGTCAGTGGATGTCAGTGGATACACCTACTGTAACACATTGTTAAAACAATGTTTTTAGCAGGCATCGGCAAAAAAGCTACCGTTAGCCTATGAGCATAACCTATTGTTTTTATAGGTTTTTTGTTAATAAAAATTTAGGCAGTTTTTAGGCTGGAAACGCCTGAAATCTGCCTTTTCAGTGGATGTCAGGGGATGTCAGTGGAAGTCAGTGGATGATATATCCGTAAAGCCTTGTGTAGCAACGCTTTACGGATATATCATCTGTTAGTTTACCGCTCTCTTGGATACGCCTGCTTCTTGAGCTATTTGCGCAGTGGTTTTTAGAGGTGAACAAAATTCACCTCTATTTTTAAAAAAAGTGCAAGCCTTATTGCATATATATAGGGGAACGCATCATAGATGCGACCCCCATAAAAAAACTACAGGAGGCAACCATGCTTAAAAAACTTATTCATGTCATATTAACAGCAATTTTCAGTTGGATCTTTCTGATTGCTGCTCCGTTTCTGGACACAAAATATTCAATTCCTTATATGCCTGGCAAGGCATACGCAGCTGGACTACCTGCTACTGATATGTCAGCCCCAGATCCTATTATGGCGATGGAATGGCGTAGAATAGCAGGCAGGAAAGACGCTGTTTTTCTGAACATCCCCTCCAGTCAGATTAGCGACACAGTTAAACTACCCGAAGACCCTAATCCCATAATCATTGCCAAGTATGATGAAGCTACGGCTACAGGAACGCTTGCAGTTATGAGGATAAGACAAGTAGGGGCAGATCTTCAGGCAGGGATTTTCAGAATCACGCCTAAAGACTTCCAGCATTTCTTTGGACCGCATCTGTATCAGTTTGCATTTTTAAACTGGATTGGCGGCGCAGGGTGTGATTTTGGCACAAAGCATCTGCATGATTTAGACCCGCCAAGGGTGGACAATAATTTTATCATCAGTGAGTTTAACAGATACAATCTTGCATACAATTTAGAGATTGGTGTCCCCCCTGCTATGCTTAACCCTATGCCTTTTGTTAAGACAAGGGTTGCCTCTGAACAACATAGAATAAACAGATCTAACTTCTACTGGCATCAGAAGCTAAACAATAACCCTTGCTGGGAGCGTGTGGCATTAAAGCAGTTTGACCAAAACAATGATATGTTTAATAACATATCTCATTATGGCTTTCTAAAACTCGTAGCCCTTGCTCAAGAGATACACAATGCGCCTACGGCTATCATGGCAACACCTAAGATAAGGCAGGATGTGCAGACACGAACCAGGAGTAGAACATTAAGAAGGACGGTAACCACTACTGTCAGCTACTTTCTCAGTCCTGAGTGGACGGTATCAACAGTTAAGGCATTTCCGGGTATGCATTCTGATTTTGTAATCAATCCCACATGGAATGCAAAAAGTTACAGCTTTGTGAGAGTTCAGGGCAATCATACTTTTCCTATTGATGAGACATTGATACATCAGTGGAGTCAGAGCAGAAGTGGTTGGACAGGGTTGTTTGTGTTTTTAGCGAGTATGGTAATTGGTGTGTTGACGGCGGGCACGGGTTTGCTGCCATTGGGGCCGTTGAGCGGCGCTGCATTCGGCGGCATCGGCGGTCTTATAGCCTCTGGTTTCAGCCCTACAACAAGCGTATCAGCGAGGCTTACCCCGTTTGTCCATTCAGTCTATCAGTTAGACCCATCTGCTGGCATGTCTGGTCATCAAAAGGTAGTAGCACACAACACACGAGATAGATGGGTAATGCCTGACCCTCAACGAACGCCTGGAGGCGTTGAAAGGTTTATCATGAAGATAGACAAAAGAAAGATATTAAGGGCAGGCAGTGTTACTAATGTTAATGCTATCCCAGGTGATAGGAGTTCTGCTATTGAAGTTGTCCAAGGGGATGACCCAAGGTTTAATACGATATTCAATGAGATGTTCTATAAGCCTCACAGAACGCTACAGCAGCATGTGTATCCTTTTACGCATGGTACAGGGA
>DBNT01000021.1 GCA_002299835.1 Nitrospiraceae bacterium UBA665
GATTACCTAATCTTCTACAATACCAAAAAGATTCATAAATCACTTAACAAAAAAACACCAATGCAGTTTATAATTGAAAAAAGAGGAATGTCGCAAAAGTCCTTATCTTATGCAAACCATTGACAACATTAAAATGTTTGCTTAAACTATGGTGAGTATTTCTTGACTTTGCCGAGGGTGCGGAGCAGTTGTGTTTAAAAAGATAAAAGATCCGTATGTGATGAAGGAGAGGATAAGGGGATGAACAGGGATGAAATAATCCAGGTTTTAAAAGGTTTCTTCTAACACAGATCTGATTTTTTTAATATAGACCTTGCGTTTCTTTATGGCTCGTGGTCCTCATGTCATCCAGTGGATGAGTCAGATATTGATGTTGCGGTCTTGAGTAGTAAAGAACTGGATGAGGAGATATGACAAATTTTAACCATTTGATTCTACTTATAGGCACAAACCCTTTGCCTAATTTTGTTGTTGCAGAATATTTTTTGAAAAATAATCCAGATTTAAAGAAAATATGGCTAGTGTATTCTGAAAAAACGGACGTCCAGGAGGGAACTTTTACTTATGCGGAAAATCTTGTTAATGCCTTAGAGTTCAAACACTCACATAAATCAATTTCTTTTAATTATATACCTCTTTCTGATATCAGCAGTGCAAGCAAAATCTTTAGTGAGCTGAGAAAATTATTGATTCCACAATTAGAAGATAATAGCAGTGTCCATCTTAACTATACTGGCGGAACAAAGGTTATGGGAACTCATGCATATCGAAGCCTAAGTCTGGAAGAAGGGAAAAGATTATCAAAAACTTTTTCATATCTTGATGCTCGAACCTTCAGAATTGTTGCTGATGACAAGGGTTATGTTACTAACGATATACGAAGCGAGATTTCGTTGACATTTGATGAGCTAATAAGGCTCCATGGATTTGAAAGAAAAAATAAAGATTCAGATTTTCTTTATTCTATAGCAATGGATAAGTTCAGAGAACTTATTAAGAATGGTAAGATTAAAAATTTTTTCCATAAAAATGGCGGATATGATCGTGCTATTTTTGAAAGTAAAAACAAAAAGGGAGAGTTAGCTGAAAGATTAGAAGATATTGATCAGGATGCTATTAGTCGCTTTTCTCCCAATAATGAATTTCGGCAGATTCTTTCGGCGTTGCCGGATGAATATAATATATTCAAAGAAGGCATAGGGAAGAAGTTTAAGAATGCTATTAAATTTTTGGATGGCGATTGGTTTGAGGAATACGTCTATGAAACATTAAAAAATAATCTCACTGAAACGAAGATTGAAGTGCTGAAGAATTGGGAAATCAAAAAAGACAACTGGATTGGAAATTTTCAACTTGATGTAATTTTGATGAAAGGTTATCAGTTAGTAGGTATCTCCTGCACAACATCACAGGATAAGTCTCTCTGCAAAAGTAAAGGATTTGAAGTAATTCATAGAACAAGACAGATTGGCGGAGATGAAGCAAAGTCCGTTCTTTTTACACTTCTTGATGACGGCAGAAAGTCAAATTTACAAAATGAACTCTTGATAGATACAGGCAGCACCACAGCAAACATCTTAGTCTTTGGCATTGAAGATCTTAATGAAGGCTATATTGTCAAAAAGATTGCAGAGTTTATTAAATAAGGGGGCATAATGAGCAATAAGGTTTTTGCAGTCCTGACCGAAGTCGTTTCAATTCAGAAATATGTTTTTGGCAGTAATAAACTCAAAGAGAATCTTGGGGCATCTTATCTGATCCAACAGATATATGAGAAACCTTTACAGGAAGCTGTTAAAGAAGTATTGCCTTCAGCTAATGGGTATGATTTTGATGCGTGGTGGAAAAACCCTGATATCATCCAGATGAACAATGGAGCAGAGTTTGAGGTTGGTTATATCGGAGGCGGAAATGCTCTACTATTTTTTAGGCAAAAAGATAGAGCAGAAGAATTCATTAAAGAGTGGACAAAATCCCTTCTTGTTCAATCACCTGGGGTTGTAACTGCAATCGCTTGTAACGAATTTGATTTGAATAATAATTTCCCTAAAGAGATTGATGAAATTTTCAAAAAACTTCATGAGAACAAGTATAGTCAAATCCCACAGACAGTCATTCCACGACACGGGATAACTGCAGAATGCCCTCACAGCGGTTACTCTATGGAGAGGAACTGGTATCCTCTTAAAAAAACATACTTATCAAGTACAATATACGCAAAGATAAAAGCAGCAGAGGAATCAAAAAAAGAATTGGAAAAGACATATGAAGCAATTCTTAATAATCAGTTTTGTTTTACCGATGAACTGGATGAGCTTGGTCAGCAAACAGGTGAAAGCCACATTGCAGTTGTCCATATTGATGGCAATAGAATGGGAAAAAGATTTCAATCTGCAGCATCTTTGCAGGCACTAAGGGAATTGTCAAAATCAGTCAAACACGCTACCGATAAAAGTTTTGAGTCGCTGCTAAAAGTCATTATTGACAAATTTGATGACATAGTTAAGGCATTGGGCTATAAAGACAGCAGTGATTACGAAAAAAATCATAAATGTAAAGATGGCAAAACTATTTTGCCCTTACGCCCTATCATTATAGGCGGTGATGATATAACCTTTGTCAGCGAAGGAAGGCTTGGTATTTATTTTGCAAAACTTTTCCTTGAGTTTTTTGAAAATGAAGGAGCGAATATAAAGGATGATAAAGATAATGGTCTTTCCGCATGTGCCGGGCTTGCCATCACAAAGACTAAATATCCATTCTATAGAGGATATGAACTTTCTACAGAGTTATGCAGTAATGCTAAGAAAGTCAGGAAAGCCCAAAAAGATAAAGGTTCATGGCTTGATTTCCATATTGCCTATGGCGGTTTCTCTGGCACACTTGAGGACATCAGAAAGAATCATTACAAGGCTTCACTGGGGGACTTATGTTTTAGACCTTATAAGATTAAAGATAACAGTGAGAATGGCTTTGAAACGTTGGTTCAGAATACAAAAGAACTCAAAAATAAATTTCCAAAAAACAAAATAAAGGAATTAAGGCAGGTTCTTACCCTTGGAAAGGAATCAATAGATAAATTTATGAAGCATATTAATGCGAGGGGTTTGAAATTGCCGGAGATGAAAGGCAAAACTTACCATGAAAAGATTTTTGTTGGTGAAAAACAAAAACTAACTCCTTATTTTGACATGATTGAGTTTATGGAATTTTATCCATCTTTTGAACTTGAAGATAGAAAGGAGGCATGATGAATTACAAAATCAGAGTTGAGTTGAAATCAGATGCCCTTATAGGCTCTGGCGAAGGTTTTGGAGCTATTATTGATACAGATGTGATTTTTGATGATGTCGGCATTCCCTATATTCCGGGAAGGAGAATCAAAGGGTGTTTAAGAGACTCGGCAAATGAAGTATATCGGATGTTTGAGAAATCTACTATCAGTAATTTTATAAATCTTTCAAAAAATGGGAAGGACTTTGCAGTAATTAATAAGGTCTTTGGAACTCCAGAAAATCCCTCCTGTCTCAATATCTCAAACTTGACTATTGAGGAATATGAAAATAGCAAAACAAGCCTTAAACGATTGTTTAAAGACTGTCCTGCAATTTTATCAAAAGATGAGGTTGTCTCTTTCTTTGCCATAACTCGGCAGCAGACGAAAATTAACGATAAAGGGGTTGCAGACGAACACTCCCTGCGAACCGTAACTCGGCAGCAGACGAAAATTAACGATAAAGGGGTTGCAGACGAACACTCCCTGCGAACCGTGAGGGCTGTTAAGAAAGGAAATGTTTTTGAAGGTGGTATATTTATCAATAATTCTGATCTGGATACTCTGAAATTGCTCTGGTTTGCTTGTTTAAATCTGCGGCATCTTGGAACTAAAAGGAATAGAGGGTTTGGTGAGGTGGAGTGTAAGCTGTTTGATGACAACAAACCGATTGAATTTGAAAAAGACTTGGAGGGCGTATGCCGATGAAATCCTTAAAATACCGTATAACAACCCTTTCTCCACTCTTAATCACAAACAATACAGGCGACCCTAATATGGTCTCAACGAGGGAGTATATTTCTGGAACAGTTATACTCGGAGCCTTTGCTGGGCTGTATATTAGAAACATTAATAATCTTAATACGACAAATGCGCATGAAAACCCAGATTTTGACAAATGGTTCTTAACTGGCAGTTTAAAATTCACAAATGCCTATGTTGTCTCTTATGACGACAAAAATAATATTAAGAAGAATCTTCCCTTGCCGAATTCAATCCAGTATGACAAAGATAATGAGAATGATATTTATGATTTATTTTTCAGCAACGAGGATGAGATTGCAAATAAGACTACAAAGATTATAGGAGGATTTAGCAGAATTGACGGAGATTATTTGTATTCTCAAAAAGTGAAAAAGTCGCTCAATTTTCATCATGAAAGAAATCCTGATACAGGGACTACAAAAGAAGGGATGATTTTTAACTATGAGTCAATTGATTCAGGGCAGACATTTGAAGGGTCCATAATAGGAGATGAAAAAGATTTGAGTGAGGTATTAAAATCTTTTGAAAAGAACTTTGAACTTAACATCGGCCGCTCAAGAAGTGCCCAGTATGGAAAAATCCGTTTTGAGTTTATTACTGATGAACCAGAAGATATATCTGTTGAAACTGCTTCAGGTGAAATATCACTAACCTTGCTTTCAGACACGATAATCTATAATGATCAAGGCTTTTCTACAACTGATAAGAAGGATTTTAAAGAAGCTCTAAGAGAAAAATTGGGGAATTCGGTTGAAATAAAAAAAGCCTTTGTTAAAACCGGTGAGATTGAAAACTTTGTCTCTGTGTGGAAATTGAGAAAGCCATCAGAAACCTGTTTCTCAATGGGATCATGTTTTTTGATTTCAGGGATTGATGCAACTAATGCCACGCAATTGAAAGAACTGCAGATTAACGGCATTGGTGTAAGGACTAAGGAAGGCTTTGGGAGAGTAAGTATTAATTTAAATACAAACAAAAAGGATAAGCTGACGAAGAAAGAATATGGTGATGCCCCTGATTCTCCTGTTGCATTGCCGGCAATAACAAAGGATATTGCAAAAGAAGCAGTCAAAAATTATATCCGAAGGACTTTTGAAATAAAGGCATTAGATGAATGTGCAGAATTTGAAACTAAAACCTTACCTACAAAGTCACTCATCTCAAGACTTGAGATGGCAGTGAAATCAAGAAATTGTGATAAATTTATGGAATATGTCGGTAGCTTAAGGGATACTGCAAAAGACAATCTAATAAAATGTCATAATGGCAATGATACCCTTTTGGAATTCTTACAGAAAAAGGAAATCAAAATTGATGGGAATATTACAAAGAATATTGAAGACATATGCTCAAAAATTGGTTTCACTCCTGCGAAAGACACTGATTTTATGAACTCGCTTTATAAATTATATTTTGAAACCTTTTTCAGTGCTATGCGAAAGGCAAAGAAGATGGAGAAGGAGGGTTAAGGTGGCAGATGGGAAAATAGTATTGAAAGGCATTATAGAGCTCTTATCGCCTGCCCTAATTGGCAGTGGCAATGATGAACATAGCGATTGTGATGTCATACTCGATGCTGATGGAAAGCCTTTTATCCCGGCAACATCTTTTATTGGAGTGTTACGACATCACATAAAACCAAGCCGTTATGATAACGAACTTAAAAAGTTCTGGGGCTTTGCTGATGATAATAAAAATAGTTCGCAGAGCAGCATCAATAGTTCGCAGAGCAGCATCATATGTTCTGATTTATATTGCGATAATAGTGCAAAACCGAGCGTCCGAGACGGCATTAAGATTAACGGCAAAACAGGCATTGTGGAAATTGATAAGAAAAAGAAGACAGGCAAGAAATATGACTACGAGGTCATAGAGAAAGGGGCAAAGTTCAAGCTTGAAATAGAGATTAGTTTTTCAGATAAAACAAAGGCTTTCTGTGAACAAATGGCAGTGACAATATGCGATATCTTAAAGAATGATAGTACGATACGCATTGGAGCAAAAACAAACAGTGGATTAGGAAAGATAGAGCTAAAAAATGAAAAACTTTATAAGTATAATTTTACGAACAAGCAGGATGTCTTTAAATGGCTAATGAGGAAAGAAGGAAGTCCTTTTTCTGCAACCAAATTCACTTTAGAAAAATCTGTATTTATAATTAATGCAATATTGAAATTAAAGAACTCTTTTATTATTCGTTCCTATTCTGAGGATGTGAACGTCCCTGATTCAACGAGCATAAAATCAGGCAAGGATTTTGTAATTACAGGCACTTCACTAAAAGGGGCGATTCGCAGTAGGGCAGAACGGATTGCAAACACGCTCGGTAAAAAAGGAATTATAGAAAACCTCTTCGGCTATGTTAAAGAAGATGATCCTTTGGATAAGGCAAAAAAGGGCAGGATACAAATTGATGAGGTGAGGCTGCCTGATTATACTTCAGAGATGCAGAGCCGCATAAAGATAGACCGTTTCACAGGCGGAGTTATGCCCGGGGCTTTATTTGATTCAATGCCTCTGTTCAGTAAAGATGAAGAGATTAAAAATGTAAAAATCACTATAACCAATTATAAAAATTATGAAGCAGGGCTTATGCTCCTCATATTGAAAGACCTTTGGACAGGGGATTTGGCAATTGGTGGGGAGAAGAATGTGGGGAGAGGGGTGTTTGAAGGGATTGAGGCAGATGTATGCTGGGATAAAAAAACAGTAAAACTAAAAAAAGGACTTGAGGGGCTTTCAGAAATAGATAAAAAAGACTTAGAAGAATTTGTTTCTGCCCTGAGAGATTATCAGGAAGGAGTAAAAGATGAGTAAGAACGACAAGGTAAATAATAGGTTATCTCTGAATCAAATAAAATCAGAGTCAAAACCATTGGAATATGATGGCACAAAGGGATTAAAAGACTTAATATCTAAAGAGATTTCAGATAAATCCTTTATCGTAGCTTATCTTGATAATGAAGTGCTGATTGGCACTTATGAAAATGGAAATCTTGATTTTTACCAGAATAAAGCTATTGACCCCAAATTTATTCAAAGACTCAGAGTCTTTAACAAAGACAAAGAATTACTCCTCTGGCGGACAAACAATGGATTTAAGGGCAGATATCGTAAGGATGGAGATGGAGATGAGATAGATGTTGTTGATGCAGAGCAAGTATTATTCGGAACAGATAAAGAAAATCTGGGAAATTTCACGAAGCTTTTTGAAAAGAGAGGGACGGAGATAATTCTGCCATTTACAGAATTGGATGTTAAAGACAAAATAGAAGGCAAGAGGGTATTTATCCAGACAAGGAACTACATTGATTACAACAAAGCACATCAGGCGACCTATGTGGATTGCAGGTTTATGGGGTTTACAAATACCTAAATTGAGCGATTTTTTTA
>DBNT01000071.1:0-337 GCA_002299835.1 Nitrospiraceae bacterium UBA665
CTAAAATAAAGGGCATTATATCAAAAATTAAAAAGCTTGAGACAGATATTAAAAAACTCGAAGAAGGGTTGAAGGTTTCTGTAAAGAAAAAGGCATTTGCGAAAAGAGGAACGCTTGCAAAAAAAATAACACAGAAGAAAGCTGCTCCAAAAAGCACAGTAGAGGCAGAAGGCAAGCAAGCACAAGAACCACATAAGTAGTAAGTCATGAAGAATAGCTTTTATCGAGGTTAAACTAGGTGTCCTTTTTGGGTAATAATACTTACTGCAAACTCAAAAAGGACACACCTTCAGAGTCTTGTTTCTTGTATATTTTTCAATGTATCATCCAGCAAGTT
>DBNT01000071.1:716-15782 GCA_002299835.1 Nitrospiraceae bacterium UBA665
AAGGCTTTTCAGCCACACCTGCTATCCATATGTTAGAATGTTTCATTACGGATTATAGAGGTGACTATGAACTGGTATCAGTTAAGCGCTAAAGATATACTACATAAACTCAACACATCTGAAAAGGGGCTGACCAATGAAGAGGCAAGGCAGCGCCTGCAACAATACGGCCCGAACAAGCTCGCAGAGGAAGAAGAGATAAGCAGGCTAAAGATATTCCTGCACCAGTTTGCAAGCCCTCTTATATACATCCTTATTATAGCTGCTGTAATCACCTTTGTTCTCAAGGAATACATAGATACCGGAGTTATAATGACTATTGTAATCCTGAATGCGATTATTGGTTTCTTTCAGGAATACAAAGCCGAGCAGAGCATACGGGCGCTGAAAAAGATGGTAGTTCCAAAAGCAAGGGTGCTCAGAAACGGAGAAGAAAAAGAGATAAAGAGCGAAGAGCTCGTTTCAGGCGATATAGTCTTTTTGACTTCTGGTTTAAGAGTTCCTGCTGATGTAAGACTGATACATACAATTGAATTAAAGACAGATGAGGCGATGCTTACAGGCGAATCCCTGCCTGCTGAAAAGCATCCACATCCTATCCACGAAGACAAATTAACACCAGGAGACCAGAAAAACATGGCTTTTATGGGCACAATCACCTTAAGCGGAAGGGCAAAGGGTGTTGTTGTTGCAACCGGAGCATCCACCATGCTCGGCAGCATAGCAAGGGAAGTCAGACAATTTGCAATAACCCGAACACCGCTTCAGAAAAAATTTGACCGTTTTGCAAAGAGAATCGGACTTATTGTGCTTCTTGCCTCTTTTGCCCTGTTCGGCATAGGGATATTTTTAGGGGAAAAAATAGAGACCATGTTTATGACAATGGTTGCAGTAGCAGTTGCGACTATACCTGAAGGACTTCCTATAGTCGTAACAATTACACTTGCAGCAGGCGTAGCGCGGATGGCGCGGCAGAATGCAATTATAAGAACACTCCCAGCAGTGGAGACATTGGGAAGCACTACTGTCATCGGCTCTGATAAGACAGGCACACTTACAAAAAATGAGATGACAGTGAAGTTAATCTATGATGGAAAGCGCACTTATGAAATTGAGGGAAGCGGTTATGAACCAAAGGGTGAAATACTGCATGAGGGAGTTCACATAAAGCCAAAGGAGTTGAAAAACCTTATACATGTTTTAAGGATAGGGCTTCTTTGCAATGAATCAAATGTTTATGAAGAAGAAGGCATGTATAAGATTGACGGAGACCCTACGGAAGGAGCGCTGATAATCTCTGCGATGAAGGCAGGGCTTAACGAGGAAGAGGAGAGAGAGAAATACGAGCAGATATCTATCATACCATTTGAGTCCGAACGCAGTTATATGGCAACCCTGCACAAGCATAGGGGCAAGAAATTGATATTCGTAAAAGGCGCCCCTGAAAAAGTCCTTGATATGTGCACAAGAGATGCTGATGGCGAGCGCATAAATAAAAAAGAGATTCTGAGGGTCGCCAATGATTTTGCAAAGGAAGGGATGAGGGTTCTATCTTTTGCATACAAAGAAGCAGCAGATGATCTCGAGGAGCTCACTTGCAAAGAGATGGAGAAGTGTCAGGATATTGCATCAGGTCTTATATTCAGAGGGCTTCAGGGTATGTTAGACCCTCCGAGGCCTGAGGCCATAGAAGCGATAGAGGGATGCAAGAATGCCGGCATAAAAGTTATCATGATAACCGGTGACCATGCTGTTACAGCAAAGGTTATAGCTAAAAAACTCGGCATAGCTGATGATAACGCCGAAGCGCTTACAGGCAGCGACATGGAAGATATGGATGACGCAGGGCTTTTGGAAAAAGTCAAGACCGTATCTATTTTTGCAAGGGTTTCTCCGCACCATAAACTGAGGATAACCGAACAACTTAAAAAGTTAGGTCATATAGTTGCAGTAACAGGCGATGGCGTTAATGACGCTCCTGCTCTGAAGGCAGCACACATTGGTATTGCAATGGGCAGAACAGGCACTGATGTCGCCAAAGAGGCATCGGATATGGTCATTGTTGACGACAACTTTGCAAGCATTTTCCATGCTGTTAAAGAGGGCAGAATAGTTTTTGACAACATAAGGAAAGTAGTATTCTTTCTTATGCCAACCGGTATTGCTGCCATCATCTCAATTGCATTCACATTAATACTGGGGCTTCCCATTCCTTATCTGCCTTCCCAGCTTCTATGGATTAATCTTGTAACAAACGGTTTGCAGGTGATAGCCCTGTCTTTTGAGCCCGGAGAAAAGAATGTTCTTAATCGTCCACCCTTAAATCCGCGCGAAGGAATCATGTCAAAATCGCTCGTTCAAAGGACTGTGCTGGTAGGGACGCTTATCTCGGCGGGAGTTGTATATAACTTCTATATGGCATATGTACACGAGGGTGCCTCCCTTGAACATGCGCGCACTGTTGCAGTAACTACAATGGTAGTTTTCCAGTTTCTGCAGGCATGGAATAGCAGATCGGAATGGCAGTCGGTGTTTAAAATGCGTCTGCTCGGCAATCCGTTCCTCTTTTATGGTCTTATAGCCTCGTTCCTTGCACAGCTTGCTGTTATTTATGTGCCTGCTCTTCAGTGGGTCTTCAGGACAGAGGCTATTGGTACAGCCGAGTGGTTTCAGATACTGACTGTAGCCTTCTCTGTAATAGTTGTGGTTGAAATAGACAAGTGGATAAGGCGGCGATCATAAAGCATCAAAGTGTCAGAGTATCAGAGTCTTTGACGCTTTGATGCTCTGGCGCTTCGATGCTTGGATGCTCTGCTGCTTGTTACTCGTTTTTTTAGCCTTGACCTTTATGGCTTTATAGGGTATTTTTATAAAATATATGAGCATTGTCCTAAATCTGTAATCAAGCAAAGCCGGGGTAGCAGCCAGGCATGGAGAATATGTATGATCACAAGGCATTTTCTTGGAAGCGCCTTCTGGATAGGAATTTATTTCATACTGGCAACAATGCCAATTTTTGCTATGCTGATAGGCCCTACGCCGCCGGGTCGGGGGTTTTGGAGAGAGCTTTCAATTGGCTTCGGCTTTGCAGGGCTCTCAATGATGGGGTTACAGTTCTTTTTGACAGGCCGGTTTCGCAATGTCACTTCGCCTTATGGAATTGATGTGGTTTATCACTTTCACCGCAATATAGCACTAATAGCCTTTTTATTCATTCTTTTTCATCCTTTTTTTCTAATTGTTTCGAGTCCAAAGACATTAATGTTACTGAATCCGCTGTCATCTCCATGGTGGATGATGGCAGGCGCTATCGGACTGCTGTCCTTTGCAGTTGTTATTTTAACATCACTGTATCGCATAAAACTTGGACTTACCTATGAAAGATGGCGAGTGATTCATGGATATGTATCGGTTATTGCCGTAGCGCTCTCCCTGTCACATATTGTCGGTGTTGGCTACTATATGCAAGGGCATCTGAAACACTATCTCTGGATCGCACTTGTTGCTGCATGGTTTTCAGTGCTTATATATATACGCATCTTAAAACCATTAATAATGCTCCGGCATCCATACATTATAGAAGATGTTGTCAAGGAAAGAGGCAAGTCGTGGACACTGACATTGCGTCCTGAAGGCCATAAGGGAATAAATTTCAAACCCGGACAGTTTGCGTGGCTGACAATAGAAAAGTCGCCATTTTCCATACGTGAGCATCCTTTTTCCTTTTCATCAAGCGCTATGGATACCGGAAAAATACAGATGACTATTAAGGAACTTGGAGATTTTACGGCAAAGATAGGCGAAATTCCTCCGGGAGATCAGGCTTACATAGATGGCCCTTACGGGACTTTTACTATAGACCATTATCTTGAGCCGGGATATGTTTTTATTGTAGGAGGAATCGGCATAACGCCTATAATGAGCATGCTTCGCACGCTTGCAGACAGGCGTGACAAACGGCCCCTTTTGCTTATATATAGCAGCAAAACATGGGAGGATACAACTTTTCGTGAAGAGATAGATGAACTTAAAAACAGGCTAAACTTGCAGGTCGTCTATGTTATTGAAAAACCATCTGAGGAATGCAATGGTGAAGCCGGCATGGTTACGGCTGATATTATAGCCCGTTATCTTTCAGATGACAGGATGGAGCGGGAATATTTCATATGCGGACCAGAACCGATGCAAAAGGCAGTTAAAGAGGCGCTTGTTAAGCTCGGATTACCTCTTGAACGTGTTCAGTCTGAGAGTTTCAACTTTGTCTAAGATTTTTCAGGCAGGAGATTTATTGTGAGACAATGGTATTCTACACAGATTGCAATTATAACCGGCATGCTTATAATTCTGCTGCTAATAGGCTTTGCGGTCATCCAGTCTCCAGAGATATTGGAATTTCCTGAGACATCCCCTGTAGTTAGGGCCGGTGCTATGCCCCATGCTGTTCAGGGATATGAAAGGTGCGACGCCTGTCATGGCATTGATGGTATAAAGCCTTACCCCATTAGGCATCTCGGATGGGATAACAGAAGCTGTATAAAATGCCACCTTGGATACCCATAATCAGCAATCATGGATAGCAGGCATGCTGAGCTTGTCGAAGCATGTTAGAATGTTTCATTATTAAAGACTACTGCTCTACTACTCTAAGTCAAAGACAGCGTCTATAAGGGACAGTATCCCCTTTAATTCATTATTGTCCACAACTAAAACCTGTCTAAAACCAAGATTAAGCATAAGCCTTACAGCATATTTGACATCCATGTTTTCTGAAACCTGGACGGCTGGTTTTGATGCTACATCAAAGACATTTAGCATCTCCATATCTCCGCACTCATCTATAACTGCTTTTGCTATATCTGCAAAAGTAATAATGCCGTAAGCATCAAAGGGACTTTTTTTGTTAATGACAAGCGACTGAACCCTTCTTTTTTTCATTTCTGCGATAGCGTCCTTAATAGTTGCGTCAGCAGAAATAGTTATGACATTTTTTTTCATTAGTTCTTTTACAAGCGACATTTTAAACCTCCTTTTAAAACTCTTTTATTGCTTCCTGTTTCATGACAGAAAGCTGGCTTTCAATGCCCATAACAGACTCTATCTGAAAGGAAAAAACTATGCCTCTTCCCGGCAATTCCATATCAAGGGCATCATGCACTGCCTTTAGGATCTTCCGCGACGCATGGCGCTCTACAATTGACAATATAAGCGACTGCTTTAACTCAACCGTAAGTCCAAAAAATGTCCTTGCCTCTTTTATGCCTGTTCCATGAGCAGATATTACTGTAGCGCCTGTTGCGCCTGCCTGCTTAATTGCTTCTATGCCGTCGGCTTCTCTTTCAAAAGGTACTATTGCTATAACAATATCAAACTTCATTTTTACCTCCTCTTTTTATCAAATGATGGGATAAAATACCATAACCCATTACTGTTATTAAAGGAAAAATTGATGCAAATGCTATAAGGCCAAAGCCGTCTATAAAGGGATCTCTTCCGGGAATGTTAGATGCAAGCCCTATGCCTAAAGCAGTAACTAAGGGCACTGTTATAATGGTGGTTGCTGCCCCTCCTGTGTCATAGGCAATAGATATGATATATCTCGGCGACAGCAGTGTTATTGCAATGACAATCAGATACCCGGCAATTATATATATGTATATAGGGTCTCCAGAAATTATGCGATGCGCACCTAAAGTTATTCCTGTTGCAACGCCTAATGCTATAACAAGACGCAGTTTCCAACTGTTTATTGTTCCATTTGATACCTCCTCAACTTTTAATGAAATAGCCGTAATTGCCGGTTCTGCAATTGCGCAGGAAAAACCGATAAGAAAGCTAAAGATGTATATCCAGTATAAATAATCTGAGCGCGCAAGATAGTAAGCCATAGCTTCACCCAAAGGAAACAACCCTAACTTCAAACCGCTGATAAATATATAAAGTCCTAAGATTACTAAAAAAAAGCCTATGGCTATGCGCGACGCATTAGGCACAGGCTGTCTTAAAACAAATAACTGAAAAAACAATATCGCTACTGCAAGAGGCAATACATCCCTTATGGATAAAATAAAACCTTTAACTATGCCTTCTGCTGACAATGCCTGTGCTGCAGTTGTTGTTTCTGCATGGTTAATTATTGAACCTGCCTGGGCAGGCAGGGCTGTATGTATAGGGGTTAATGCTCCATCACCAGAATAATACGAGATAATCCCATAGCCCATTACAAACAATATCGGAAGCGGCACAGCAAAGCCTATAAGCCCAAAGCCTTCTGTAAGCGGATTTCTACCTCTAATGCTTCCTGCAAGCCCTACCCCTATCGCTGCCACCAGAGGCACTGTTATTGTTGAGGTAGTAACTCCGCCTGCATCATAAGCGAGAGCAATGATCTCTTTTGGAGATAGAAATGTTGCTATACTAATCAATATATATGCCGGTATTAGATACATGTATATCGGATGTCCGAGCACAGAGCGGAGTATGCCGACTGAAACACCAATTCCTGCAGCTAATGCCATAGATACTCTCAATCCGAAATCTTCTATTTTGCCTGCTGATGCCTCTTCTGCCTTGAGGGCTATTGCAGCAACTGCAGGCTCTGCAATAACTGCCGCAAAAGTTATCACAAAACCAAAAATCAGCATATAATAAAGATTGCCCCGCCTTACAAGCTGATAAGCAAGATTTTCTCCCAGAGGGAAAACCCCCATGTTTAAGCCTCTAAGGAAAAAGAAAAGCCCGGCTATTGTAAGCAGCATTCCTATTGAAAGGGATATTATATCCGGAAAGGGCTTCCTTAAAACCAGCATCTGAAATACAACTGCCACAAAGATTATTGGAAGGACATCCCTGACTGGCTCCCAAAGTTCTTTAATTATATGACGCATTATTCTGGTAATTTTCATTTACTTTGTCTTTCACCTAATGCAATCGTAATTTATGAATAATGTGGGTTAGATATATTATCAGAAAAGTCAGGCAATATGTCCATCATGCGCCTTTCAAAAACCCCTCCACTGCCTTTGCCCATACATCATAGCCTGCATCGCTAAGATGAACGCCGTCATCAAGAAGATATTCACTGTTAGGAGTTCCTTTTGAATCAATAAAAAGTGAGAATATATCAAGGTATTCTGCGTTAAATTCATTAGCAGTTTCTTTTAGTCTTTCGTTTATCTCCTTTATGGCGTCGTTATCTATCCAATATAAGTTCACAGGCAATATGCTCTGCGCAACGATTACCGCATCTTTAAATTTAGATGACAGCTCGCTAACAATCTTTTTGTACGATTTGAGAATGTCGGAGTCTTCCATGGCGATATTATTGATGCCTGTCATTATGAAGATGATAAGGGGGCAGTCCCTTTTTCTGAGAGGGGCTGTCCCCTTTGATGAAATGTTTTTAATTGATGAGCCTATCCTGTCAATCCGGATAAGAAGCCCCTCTACGGTCTCCCCTGCTATTCCTAAATTCATCACATCATATTCAGAAAAACGGCCCTGCCAGTCAAAGCATTCAGTTAAAGAGTCTCCTATAAATACCAATTTGCGGCTTTTCACCTTAAAATCCCCCCTTGCCCCCCTTTGCTAAAGGGGGGATATTGGAAATTCCCCTCTTTGGAAACCAGGGGTTAGGGGCGATTTTTATAATCTTTTGCGTCTTTTTAAAACATAAGTGTTTCATTTATGTGAAAAGGGCCTTTGTTTTCAGCGATGCCTCTATGAACGCCTTAAACAGCGGATGCGGCTCTAATGGCCTTGACTTGAATTCCGGATGAAACTGGCAGCCTAAAAACCATGGATGGTCTTTTAATTCCACAATCTCCACGAGTTCGCCGTCAGGAGATATGCCGCTTATCACAAGACCGTTTTGTTCAAGGATTCCCCTGTATTTATTGTTAAACTCGTATCTGTGTCTATGCCTTTCTGATATATTCTTTGTTCCGTATGCCCTGAATGCATGCGTTTCTTCCAGTAATACACAGGGATATGCACCGAGTCTCATGGTGCCGCCCATCTGTGACTCTTTTGTTCTTTCCTCTATTGTTCCGGTCCTGTGATTGAACCATTTCTCCATGAGATAAATTACAGGGTCTTTTACATCAGGATCAAATTCAGTGCTGTTTGCAGAGAGATTGCAGACATTGCGACTGAACTCTATCACAGCAGTCTGCATGCCGAGACATATGCCGAAATAGGGAATTTTCTTTTCTCTTGCATGCCTGATGGCCTCTATTTTTCCGTCTATTCCCCTGCTTCCAAACCCTCCGGGAACAAGGATTCCATCAACTTCGGAGAGGAAGTCTTCCGCTCCCTTTTTCTCGATGTCTTCGGAATCAACCCATTGCAGATGCACTCTGGAATTGTTTGCGATGCCGCCATGAAGCAGGGCTTCTGTAAGGCTTTTATATGCGTCTTTCAGCCCGATGTACTTTCCTACAATTGCTATTGTTGTTTCAAATTTCGGTTTTTTTATTCTTTTTACAACGTCTGCCCATAAAGAAACATCCGGCCCGGAACTATTATCAAAATGATTAATAGAGAACTTTTTCTCTATAAGTCTATCAAGCCCTTCGGACTTGAAAGATAGCGGCACCTCATAGACAGTTTCAACATCTATGGCTGCAATAACACTATCGGGGTCAACATTACAGTGGAGGGCTATTTTCCTTTTAACATCCCCGGACAGGGGCACTTCTGATCTGCACAAAAGAATATCGGGTTGAATGCCAATCGCCCTTAGCTCTTTAACGCTATGCTGTGTCGGTTTGCTCTTGAGTTCTCCTACAGCCTTTATGTACGGCACAAGTGTCAGATGCATATACAGGACGTTTTCTCTGCCGACATCATGTCTAAACTGTCTTATTGCCTCAAGAAACGGCAGGCTTTCTATGTCTCCGACTGTGCCGCCTATCTCTACGATTACTATATCGTATTGTTCTCCTGCTACGGATTTTATAGCGGCCTTTATCTCATCTGTTATATGGGGGATAACCTGCACCGTGTCTCCAAGATAATCCCCCCTTCTCTCTTTGGTTATAACATTATTGTAAATCTTTCCTGTTGTATAGTTATTAAAAACAGACATTCTGCCGCTGGTAAATCTCTCATAATGTCCCAGATCAAGGTCTGTCTCGCACCCGTCATCTGTCACAAAGACCTCTCCGTGCTCAAAAGGGCTCAGTGTTCCCGGATCAACATTGATATAGGGGTCAAGCTTCTGAAGGGTAACCCTTAAACCCTTTGCCTCAAGAAGCGCTCCTACTGCTGCTGCAGCAATGCCCTTGCCTAAAGCCGATACTACTCCTCCTGTTACAAAGATGTACTTAGGCATTTTTCTACCCTCTCTATATCCGCAGGTGTGTCCACACCGATTGTATTAAATAAGGTCTCTTTCACCTTTATCTTTAAGCCGCTCTCAAGGGCTCTCAACTGCTCAAGCCTTTCAATCTCCTCCAGCTTTGTTGCGGGCAGCTTTGAAAGGATTAGCAATACATCTTTTCGATATGCATATATGCCGATATGCTTGAAAACCGTGAACCGTGAACCGTGAACCGTGAGATGTTTCAGGTCTTTCCACTCATTCCTGTGGTATGGTATGGGTGACCTCGAAAAATATAAAGCAAAGCCTTCTGAATCAGAAACAACTTTTACCACATTAGGATTAATTATCTCATCTGTTTCTTCTATCTTTTTTGAAAGAGTCCCTATAGATGCCCTTTCGTCCCCCATCAGGCTTATAACATCATCAATCATTTGTGGGTGTATCATCGGTTCATCACCCTGAACATTTACTATTATATCTGTAGCCTGTAGCTTGTAGTCTGTAGTCTGTAGTTTTTCTACTGCCTCTGCGAGTCTGTCTGTGCCTGAGCGGTGAGATTCTGAAGTCATTATCGCCTTTCCGCCGAATCCTTTAACAGAGTCATAGATGAGTTTGCTGTCAGTTGCAACAAAGACCTCTTGAGCAAGGCATGCTTTCTTTGCGCGTTCATAAACATGCTGTATCATGGGTTTTCCTAAAAGGAGGCAAAGGGGTTTTCCCGGGAAGCGGGTCGAGGCGTATCTTGACGGTATAATAACGATAGAAGGCATAGCTTGTTTTATGATAACATATATTAGCTCATGGCTCATGGCTCATGGCTTATGGCTGATAGTTTCTAAAACTATAGCATCTATGAGCCATGAGCCATGAGCTAATAGCTATTATGAACAATCTCAAGGCAAAATTCAACAGATTTTATGGCCCCGCTTTTCTTGCAGGACTGCTCTTATTTTTATCTTTTCCAAAGACAGACCTGTATCTACTTGCATGGGTTGCACTGACCCCCTTGCTCGTCTTTCTTTATGATCTGAGAAAAAAAGAGGCATTCAAGGCTGGATTTTTAATGGGTGTCGTGTATTTCTTCGGCACTACTTACTGGATATACCATGCCCTTCATTACTACGGCTCATTTCCTCTTTTGTTAAGCCTTTTTTTAGTTCTACTGCTTAGTCTTTATTTAAGCCTCTACCCTGCAGTTTTTTCATATTTCTATTCCTCGCTTATTAGAAAAACTAACTTTCCTGCTTTATTTATTGCCCCTGTTTTGTGGACAACCCTTGAATTCATACGCTCCTATGCCCTAACCGGCTTCCCATGGTCAAGTCTCGGCTATAGCCAGTACAAGTTTTTGCCAGCAATACAAATAGCTGACATAACAGGAATATATGGGGTTTCCTTCTTGGTTGTGGCAATTAGCGGCGCTATAGCAGACATGTTTTTACTAAAAAAGCGGAGACTTAATAAGCCCCTTTACTCGCTCCTTCCTACAGCAACTGGTTTTATTTCTCTTTTAATTACAGTTATTGCTGTCTTTTCTTATGGCTTTTATAGATTATATTCGGAAAGGGATGGTGTGCAGATAAGGGCCGCCATAATACAGGGCAATATTGAGCAAGACAGAAAATGGGAGCCGGCTTTTCAGAATGAGATTATGGAGGTCTATAAAGAGCTGTCTATGGCTGCAGCAAATAAAAAGCCTGATATAATAATATGGCCTGAGACCGCTGTCCCCTTTGTTTTTAAGCGGGATAAGGAAAGAACCGATAATCTCATCTCTTTTCAGAGGGAACTAAATTCTTATCTGCTCTTTGGGAGCATCCTTGTTAGAGAAAAAGAAAATGCTAAAGAAAAAACCAATAAATTAGTACATACCAATAGCGCTGTGCTTTTAGATAAAAATGGAAATGTTGTATATGTTTATGATAAAATACATCTGGTTCCATTCGGAGAATATGTTCCCCTAAGATGGTTATTATTTTTTGTTGACAAGTTAGCATTTGGCGCAGGGGACTACACACCTGGTGATAGTTATGCCCTGGCAAACACCTCCTTTGGAAGTTTTGGTGTCCCTATCTGTTATGAAATCATATTTCCTGGGCTTGTGAGAAAGTTTTATTTAAAAGGGGGCGACTTTATTGTCACAATAACAAATGATGCCTGGTTTGGAAACACGAGCGGCCCTTATCAGCATTTTAATAAGGCTGTTTTTAGAGCAGTGGAAAACAGAAAGCCCGTCATAAGAGCAGCAAATACAGGGGTTTCTGGTTTTATAGATAGCAGAGGGAGGGTTGTTGCTACAACTGGTTTGTTTGATAGAACATTTATGGTGAAAGATATTTATACGGACAAGACGCTTTCGGTTTATACAAAGTACGGCGATATATTCTCTTTTTTGTGTATCGTGTGTTCTTTGCTTTTATTAATAAGAAGATATAATAGTTTTTTATTTGGAGGAAAACATGCTGCTACAGAGTGAGTTAAAGGAAAGTATAATTAAACTAAAGGAAAAAGCACTATTATTAAGAGGTTATCTTTGATGTTGACAGGATAAAAAAAGATCTGTCAAATATAAACAAGGAATTATCTTCAGAGGATGTATGGGGCTCTCCTGATAAAATAAAAGGCCTCCAGAAGATTAGGTCAGAGATAGAGGAAAAGATTCATCCTGTAGAGTCAGTTATAAATAGAATATCTTACATGGAGGAATCAATAGATATTCTTAATGAAGAAAATGGCGAGATATTTTTTGAAGATATAAAAAAAGAGATAGAGTCTCTAAAAAACGAACTTAATGAAATAGAGTTTAAGCTACTACTTTCAGGCGAGGTTGATAGAAATAATGCTATAGTTACCATACACCCAGGCGCAGGTGGAATAGAAAGTCAGGATTGGGCGCAGATGTTAATGAGAATGTATCTGAAGTGGGCAGAAAAGCACGGCTTCGGTGTTGAGATAGTTGATTTACAGGCTGGTGATGAGGTCGGAATAAAAGGAGCTACTTTTACTGTTATAGGACTATACGCATACGGTTATTTAAAGGCCGAGGCTGGTATACACAGGCTTATAAGAATATCCCCTTTTGATGCCAACAAGAGAAGGCATACATCTTTTTCTGCTGTGCTTGTATATCCAGAAATAGAGGATAATATTAAAATAGAAATAAGGGATGAAGACTTAAAAATAGATACATTCAGGGCATCAGGAGCAGGAGGCCAACATGTAAACAAGGTCTCTTCTGCTGTGAGATTAACCCATATACCGACAGGAATTGTTGTTTCATGTCAGAGCGAAAGGTCACAACATAGAAACAAGGAAGTAGTAATGAAGATATTGAAGTCAAGGCTTTATGATATCTCTTTAAAAGAAAGAGAAAAGAAGCTTGAAAATATAGTTGGGGATAAAAAAAATATATCGTGGGGAAATCAGATAAGGTCTTATGTTCTTCAACCTTACAGACTTGTTAAAGACCACAGGACAAATATCGAGATAGGTAATGTAGATTCGGTTCTTAATGGAGAAATAGATATATTTATAAAAAGTTATTTAAAAGATTTGACAACGCTTAATAAAAAAACTTAATGAACTACCCTGCGGTTTTGCCGCATGGTATCAAAGAATCTGATATTTGTATTGTTGTCTTGGTCATTCCCGCTTGTCGGGAATCCTTCAGAAAGCAGGGAAAGATTCTGGACAAGCGTTCGACTGATCTCACGCCAAAGCCCAGAATGACAGAACAGGGGAAACTCTGTGGCAAGACCATAGAGAATTACCAAGTTCTAAATCTATAAATACTTATTTAATAGTAGTTGATAGTAGAGTGTGTTTATTTGTTGACAAAGAAGATTTTTAAAGATTTTCCAAATACTTTTTGTGTTGATAAAAACAAAAAGTATTTAAGTGATAAAAATTTTTTTGTTTGTTATTTTTATTTGACAAATTTAATAACAGATTATTGTTCTTAAATTAACATATAAGCTATAATGTGCCTGGAAAGCAACAGAAGTTATTAACAATTGTTAATAATCTGTTTGTAACTTTTGAAAAATTAATGCGTCGTGAGTCGCGCGCTTGGCGCTCCACGCTTGACACTTGACGCAATGTGATGGCAAATGACAACTGATGTGTCTATAGAAGAAATATGGAATAAGAGCCTGTTGAAGATATCCGAGAAGGTTGGGGACAGCCTATTTGAGTTATGGTTTAAGCCGATGAGACTTGTTCAAACTAAAGACAGTCATGTGACCGTAGAGATTCCCAACAGATTTTTCAGAGAGTGGATAGAGGATGCTTATCCGTCCATAATTCCCGATGCTTTAGAAGATGTTATCGGTTTTCCAGTAACCGTAAGATATAAGGTTACAGATAAAGAAGATGCTACACTGCGGAGAAAAGAGTCAAAACTTCAAAACAGAAAGACAAGGCTTGCAAGCAGGGGGATATACCTTAACCCTAAATATACCTTTGATACATTTGTTGTTGGACCCTCAAACCAGTTTGCCCATGCAGCAGCAATTAGAGTTGCTGAAAATGTGGGGCTTGCATATAACCCTCTGTTTATATACGGCGGCGTAGGGCTTGGAAAAACTCATCTGATGAATGCCATAGGCAATGCTATAGTTGACGACAATCCAGGCACAATAGTCTATTATGTCTCATCAGAGCAGTTTACTAATGAGGTAGTATCTGCTATAAGACATGGCAAGATGGGAGAGTTTAAGGAAAAGTATAGAAATGTTGATGTTCTTCTTATTGATGACATTCAGTTTATAGCGGGCAAGAACACAACGCAAGAGGAGTTTTTCCATACATTTAATTCCCTGTATGAAAAACAGAAACAAATAGCAATCTCCAGCGACAGGGCCCCAATAGAGATAGCAGATATTACGGACAGGCTCAGGTCAAGGTTCAGCATGGGGCTTATTGCCGACATACAGCCGCCAGAGGTAGAGACAAAGGTTGCAATTATATTTAAAAAGGCGGAAAATGACAAGCTCGCAATAGCAGAAGATGTCGCCTATTTTATTGCGACAAGAGTCAAGTCAAATGTAAGGGAACTTGAAGGGTGTCTTATAAAACTCGGCGCCCATGCCTCCCTGACAGGAATACCGATAGATATAGAAATGGCAAAAAACGTATTGAAAGACATTTTATCCGAGGAGGATAAGCCAGTAACCATAGAAACCATACTAAAGGCCGTCAGCGACTATTTCGGCATAAAAACACAGGACATAAAAGCTAAAAAGAGGACAAAGGAGGTAGCAAACGCGCGACAGATAGCGATGTATCTTGCAAAACAACTTACAAATCTCTCTTTAAGTGAAATAGGCAAGGGCTTGGGCGGAAAAGATCATGCCACTGTTATTTATGCGTGCAGACAGGTAGGAGAGAAAAAGGATAAAGACAGAAACTTAAGCAAAAGCCTTGATAATATTATAAAGAGGATAGGCAATAGGTAATAGGTAATGGGCAAAAGAATTATCTTCATAACCCATAACCTGTAACCTGTATTTTATGGAGGGGACAAAATGAAAATATCAGTAGAAAAAGATGAATTACAAAAAAGGCTTAGTAACATTCAGGGCGTAGTAGAAAGAAAGAACACAATGCCCATTCTGAATCACTTTCTTTTAGATGTTAACAAGAAAGGCAGTTACGCCATAGCAACAGACCTTGAGACAGCTTTTCAAGAGCCGATAAGCGTGGAGGTAGTAGAGGAAGGCAGAATATGCATTCCAGCTAAAAAA
>DBNT01000071.1:16145-24514 GCA_002299835.1 Nitrospiraceae bacterium UBA665
TAAAAGTCAGGAGTGGAAAAAGTCTGTTTCGCCTTGCCTGCTTATCTCCAGAGGAGTTCCCGGTATGGCCGTCCATAGAGAGCACCGGGGAGATGGAGATAGAAGCCCCTATGCTTCTTGAGATGATAGACAGGTCGCTTTGCGCTGCAGGTGAATCGGATACCCGATATGTTTTAAATGGCCTGTTATTTCATATAAAGACTGACGGTCAGGCTACGGTTGTCGGAACAGACGGACACAGACTGGCGATGCAGACAAAACAAGCCGGTTTGTCATTTAAAGAGGAAAAAAAAGTAATACTATCAAGAAAGTCGGTGTCTGAATTAAGAAGACTTCTCAGCGCCCAAGACGATGAAAAATCTACATCTATAAACATGACTGTAGGGAAAAACCACATGCTCTTTAATGTTGGCAAGGCAAGGCTATTAACAAGGCTTATAGAGGGCACATATCCTAACTATGAGGCTGTAATTCCAACAAATAATACCAAAATATTGACCGTAGCCAGAGGCACGCTCATGAAATCGTTGAGAAGGGTGTCAATAATGAGCAAAGAAAGAAGCAGTGCCGTCAAGGTTGATATAGGAAACGGTAAGGCGGTGGTTTCTGGAACTTCTGATTTAGGAGAGGCTACAGATGAGATTGCCGTAGATTATGCTGAAGACCAGATGACCATAGCCTTTAATGCCCGATACATATTAGATGCATTAAATGTAATGACATCAGAGAATGTCCTAATAAAACTTAACGAACCATTAAGCCCTGTGCTACTGATGGAAGACGGCAGAGAAGATTACAAATATGTTGTTATGCCAATGAGGATGTAATTCTGTTAACAGCGATCCGTGAACACAGGAAACGGGTCACGAAATATAAATCCGAAATTTGAAATCCGAAATAGGTTATTAAGTTATTGAGCAATTGAGCTATTAAGCCATTTCAATTACTCAATTACTTATTTACTACATTTATAGGATTTGGAATTTAAATTATAAATAAAGAGGGGTAAGAATGGACGAAATAAAGTCAAAAGAAACAGAAGAAATTTCTCCTACATCAAGTGAAGTCCTGGGCGAAGAATATGGGGCAGAGGCTATAAAGATATTAAAAGGCCTTTCTGCTGTCAGGGTCAGACCTGCTATGTATATAGGCTCTACCGGCATTGAGGGGCTGCATCACCTTGTTTATGAAGTTGTTGACAACAGCGTTGACGAAGCCCTTGCCGGCTTTTGTTTCAATATAGAGGTAATTTTGCACCATGATGGCAGTTGCACGGTAATAGACAATGGCAGGGGTATCCCAACCGGCCCGCATCCCGGAGACCCGGAGGGAAGGAGTGCAGCAGAAATAGCCCTTACAGAACTTCATGCCGGCGGGAAGTTTGAGTCAAAGGCGTATAAGATTTCGGGCGGACTGCATGGTGTAGGAGTTTCTGTTGTGAATGCCCTTTCTGAATGGCTTGAGGTCGAAATAAAACAGAATGCAACTGTCTATCAGCAAAGATATGAAAGAGGCAAGCCTGTAACCCCCCTTACTGCTGTAGGAAAGACAAAAGGCAGAGGCACAAAGGTAACCTTTAAACCGGACCACGAAATATTTGAGATTATGGAATTTCACTATGACATTCTTGCGCAGCGCTTGAGGGAACTCGCTTTTCTTAATAAGGGGCTAGAGATAAGCATAAGCGATGAAATAACAGCTCAGCAAAAGACATTTTTTTATAAGGGCGGGATAATTTCTTTTGTGGAGCATCTTAATAAAAACAAAACCCCCTTACATCCAAAGCCCGTGCATATAGAGGGAGAGAGAGACGGGATTGCAGTTGAGATAGCCTTTCAGTACAATGATGGGTATGCTGAGAATATTTATACATTTGCAAACAATATAAACACTAAAGAAGGAGGCACTCACCTCATAGGATTTAAATCCGCCCTTACAAGGACAGCAAACAGTTATGCCCTCTCATCAGGAATTATTAAAGAAGGCAAAGAAAGCATCTCCGGAGAGGATATAAGAGAAGGTCTCACAGTAGTCATAAGCGTTAAGCTTCCGAACCCCCAGTTTGAAGGACAGACAAAAATGAAACTCGGCAATAGCGAAGTTAAAGGAATAGTAGAGTCAACTGTAAACGAAGCGCTCTCAAGATATTTTGAAGAACACCCCCCTATTGCCAGAAAGATAATAGAGAAGGCAATTCAGGCTGCCCGGGCAAGAGAGGCAGCAAGAAAAGCAAGGGAGCTCACAAGACGAAAAGGGGCTCTTGAAGACACGGGTTTGCCCGGCAAGCTGGCAGATTGCTCTGAGAAAGACCCGGCGGGGTCAGAGCTTTTTATAGTTGAGGGGGACTCTGCCGGAGGCTCTGCAAAGCAGGGACGGGACAGAAAGTTTCAGGCCATTCTTCCCTTGAGGGGTAAAATCCTTAATGTAGAAAAGGCAAGGTTTGACAAGATGCTGACATCGGATGAAATAAGGACACTGATTACAGCGCTTGGCACCGGAATCGGACCGGGAGATTTTGATGCGTCAAAGGCGCGTTATCATCGTATAATAGTTATGACGGATGCTGATGTGGACGGATCTCATATAAGAACCCTGCTCTTAACTTTTTTTTACAGACAGATGCCGGACCTTATAGAAAAAGGCTATCTTTATATAGCCCAACCACCGCTTTTCAGGATTAAAAAGGGCAAGACAGAGAAATATGTACAGGATGAAGCAGAGCTAATGGACATGCTTTTTGACCTTGCTGCAGAGGATGTAAAGGTTGAGGTGCATTCTAAAGCTATAGGCGGCAAAAAACTCGTCCCTGTGCTTAAAAAAATAGCAGCCCGGCAGAAATTGCTCGCATGGTTTGAGAGGAAGCGAAATATCCCTGAAGCTATAAACCTGCTCCTTGAAAGCGGTATGGGAAAAGACGATTTTAAGAATCAGGAGGCTGTTCTCAGTATTCTAAAAAATATAAAAGACAATATTCCTAATATAAAACATGATGATATAGCATTTGATGAGGAATACGAATCATACAAAGTCAACATCCGGAAGCACAACTATAAGATGGAGCTATCAATGTCTTTTTTCTTATCCCCTGATTTTAAGGAACTTGCACAGTTACATAAAGAAATAGAAGAAATTCTTGGAAGGCCGCCTTATAAACTACAGATTAAAGACACGACAAAAGAGATCCCTACTTTGAAAGAGATGCTTTTTGTTATTACCGAAACTTCAAAGAAGGGTTTGAGCATTCAGAGGTACAAAGGACTTGGCGAGATGAATCCGCAGCAGTTATGGGAGACGACTATGGATCCGGAGAAAAGGACGCTTTTGCAGGTTACAGTAGAGGATTCGGTGAAGGCGGATGAGATATTTACTATATTGATGGGCGATCAGGTAGAGCCGCGCAAGGAGTTTATAGTAAAACATGCCCTCGAGGCAAAAAATATTGATATCTGATTACTAAAGAGGGAAAACTAATATGGCATTGTTTAGCACAACCGTAAGCATAGAAGAAGAGATGAAGGAAAGCTACCTTGATTACGCAATGAGCGTAATCATAGGCAGGGCGCTGCCGGAGACAAGAGACGGCCTCAAGCCTGTTCAGAGAAGAATTCTGTATGCCATGTTCAGGGAGGGGCTGCTTCCTGGTAAGAAATACTCAAAATGTGCGGGCGTTGTTGGAGAGGTGCTTAAGAAATATCATCCACACGGAGACAGCGCAGTATATGACGCCCTTGTGAGGCTGGCTCAGGACTTCAATATGAGGTACCCCCTCGTTGATGGACAGGGGAATTTCGGCTCTGTAGATGGAGACCCACCTGCTGCATACAGGTATACAGAGGCGAGGCTTGCAAAGATAGCCGAAGAATTATTAGCCGACATTGACAAAGATACAGTCGATTTTGTTGCCAATTTTGACGAGACAACAGAAGAGCCCACCGTCCTGCCTACAAGAATACCCAATCTTCTTATTAACGGCTCTACAGGCATTGCAGTGGGCATGGCAACAAACATCCCTCCCCATAACCTCTCTGAGGTTATAGACGGACTTATAATGCTCCTTGATGCCCCTGATATAACCATAAATGATTTATTGACCGTAATCAAAGGCCCTGATTTTCCTACAGGAGCGATCATACACGGAACAACCGGAATAGTAGAGGCGTATACCCATGGCAGGGGATTAATAAAGGTACGGGCAAAGGCGAGGATAGAAAGAGAGGTAAAAGGCGGCGACAGCATAATAATCACAGAACTCCCGTATCAGGTCAACAAGGCAAGGCTGATAGAAAAGATGGCTGAATTAGTGCGAGAAAAGCGAATTGAGGGTATCTCCGATATAAGAGACGAATCAGATAGGGACGGCATAAGGGTTGTGCTTGAACTTAAACGCGGGGAGGTGCCGCAGGTAATACTCAACAAGCTCTATAAATATACCCAGATGGAAACCACTTTCGGGATAATTATGCTCGCCATTGTCGGAGGGCAGCCGCGCATACTTAGCCTGAAGCGGCTGCTCAACCACTTCTTGCAGCACAGAAGGGATGTAATAATACGCAGGACAAGATTCGAGCTTAAAAAGGCAGAGGAAAAGGCCCATATTCTTGAGGGCCTTAAGATAGCCCTCGACCATCTCGATGAGATTATAAGCCTGATAAGGAGGTCAAAGAGCCCTGAAGAAGCAAAGAGCGGGTTGGTGATCAATTATTCTTTAACCGAAATACAGGCTCAGGCTATACTGGACATGAGGCTCCAGAGGTTGACCGGCCTTGAAAGAGAAAAGATAGTAAGGGATTATGAGGAGACAATAAAGGAAATAGAGAGATTAAGGGTGATTTTAGGAAGCGAAACACTCGTATCGCAGATTATAAAAGAGGAGCTTCTTGAGATTAAAAACAGATACAGAGACGACAGAAAAACAGAGATAGTAGCCGAGACAACCGAACTCACAATAGAGGATCTTATTACAGAAGAAGACATGGTTATAACAATATCCCATAACGGCTATATTAAGAGAAACCCCCTTTCTATTTACAGGAGTCAGCGTCGTGGAGGAAAGGGGCTTATCGGCATGGAAACAAGGGAAGAGGATTATGTGGAGCATCTGTACATCGGGTCCACGCATGACCATATGTTCTTTTTCAGCAATCTTGGCAGGCTTTATTGGCAGAAGATATACCAGATTCCAGAGGCCGGCAGGGCTGCAAAAGGAAAGGCTCTCATAAACCTGCTTCCGCTGGCAGAGGGCGAGAGAATAACCACTGCATTAAATGTGAAGGACTTCAGAGAAGGGTATTTAGTGATGTTTACAAAAAAGGGGATTGTAAAAAAGACCCCTCTCTCAGAATACAGCAATCCGAGGACAAAGGGAATTATAGCCATAACACTTGACGAAGACGACGAGCTTATAGCAGTAAAACGAACAACAGGCAGCAACGACCTGATAATAGGCACAAAGAAAGGACTCGCAGCAAGGTTTAAAGAGGAAGATGTAAGATCTGTCGGAAGAACAGCAAGGGGTGTTATAGGCATAAGGCTCGCAAAGAATGACGGGGTTGTTTCTGCTGGTGTTGTCGAGCAGGGCGCAAGGCTTTTAACCGTCACCGAAAAGGGTCTTGGCAAGAGGACAAAGGTTGAGGAATACCCTGTCCACGGACGGGGAGGAAAAGGGGTTATTTCAATAAAGGTCACGAATAGGGGCGGCAGCGCTGTCGGGCTGCTTCAGGTAAGAGATGAGGACGAGGTTGTGCTTATAACCGTTAGCGGAAAATTAATAAGAACACGGGCTGATAGCATATCCGTGCAGGGCAGAAACACACAGGGTGTTAAGCTTATAGATATTGAAGCTGATAACAGGGTTGTGAGCATCGGTTGTGTTGCTGAGCGGGATTAAAGGCGGGGAATAAAGGGGCCCGGTTGCCGACCCCCTGCCTTTTAACGGCAGATTGATAAAAAAGAAGTCGCTATGGGAAAAAAGAAAGAGATGGGGGACAATAAAGGGCTAAGTCATGTATCTGGCTCTAAGCTGTCCGCAGGCTGCAAGTATATCTTGCCCTTTGCTTTTTCTGATTAAAGCGGTGATACCGCCTGTTAGAAGTATTTGTTGAAAGGACTGCACTCGTTCATTGTCCGGACTCCGGAACTCTGCTCCTTTATAAGGATTAAAAGGTATAAGGTTTACCTTTGAAGGCATGCCTTTCAAAAGGATTATAAGCCTCCTCGCATCATCATCTGTGTCGTTTATATCCTTAAGCAGGACATATTCAAATGTAATTCTCCTTCTGTGCGGAAGATTAAGCCTCCGGCAGGCATCGAGCAGGACATTAATGGGATATGTTTTATTAATCGGCATTATATAATCTCGCACCCTGTCTGTTGTTGCATTAAGTGATACAGCTAAATTTACCATGGGTGCTTTCTCATAAAGCTCTATTATCTTAGGTGCAATGCCTGCTGTGGAGAGTGTTATTCTTCTGGGAGATATTTTTAATAGGCCTGTAATCCTCCATAGCGCATCAACCACATCTTCAAAATTTGAAAGCGGCTCTCCCATTCCCATGAAAACTACATTTGTAATCCGACCGAACTGTATAGCTCTGCCAACTGATATTATCTGGTCAACGATTTCGTATGCTTTTAGGTTTCTCTTAAGACCAAGCTTTCCGGTGAGGCAAAATTTACAGCCCATGGCGCATCCGGCCTGCGAAGAGATGCACAATGTCAAGCGGTCCTCATCAGGAATCAGAACGCTCTCAATGGTCTGGCTGTCCTGGATCCCGAAGAGGAATTTTTCTGTGCCATCTTCGGAAACCTGCCTGCTCAGCAATTGTAGGTTGCTTATATAAGCCTTCTCTGAAAGCCCTGTCCTTATGTCCTTTGAGAGTTCAGTGATTTCGTGGATGTCCCGGGCGCCTTTGTCGTATATCCAGTGCAGGATTTGCTTTGCCCTGAAGGCAGGCAGTCCTGATTCTCTGACAAACGATTCCATCTCTTTTGTTGACAGGGACTTAAGGTTTACCATTAGCATATTTAAATTTTTTCATCGAAGCTCCCCATGCTTTGCCCGTGACCTCTTTTTTCGCTTTGCCTTTTGTTTCTTTATCTTTTCCTGTTTGCTGTCTTTGTCAGAGGCAATGCCGAGCATTTTTTCTATCTTCTGTATGAGTTCCCTTCTGGCCAAAAAACGGTTGATGGATTGGCTTCTGTCTTTCATGCATTTTATTTCTATGCCCGTAGGGATATGTTTGAGATAAGCGCATGTTGCTGTTTTATTGACCTTTTGTCCGCCTTTGCCTGATGAGCGCACAAATTTTTCCTCTATGTCGGTTTCGCGGATGCTGAGGGATTCCATTTTCTCTTTTAGCCATCTGTTTTTCTCTTCACAAACAGCAAATATTGTCATGGTTTCACCAACTCCACCCTCCGGTTTTTTGCCCGTCCTTCTTCTGTTTTGTTAGAAGCCACAGGAGCCAAAGGACCAACGCCGAAAGCCTCAAGTCGTTTTGCATCTACGCCATGTTTTAAAACAAGCTCTTTCACTACGGCATCAGCACGAGCTTTGGAAAGTTCCATGTTGTAAGTTAATTCACCGACATTATCCGTGTGACCTACAACATGCAATTTTAGGTTGGGATTTTGTTGAAGGAGATTAGTAATCTCTTTAAGGACTGGCTCGGATTCAGGTTTCACATCTGCCTTACCAAAATCAAAGTAGATGCCGTAAATTGCTACTCGTCCGGTTCTGGTTATATCTTTTAGCATAGCGCCCACTGTAACCAACCCTTCCTCCATAGGTTTAATTTCAACGACAACGAGGTGTATTGTCGGCTGGTCTATAAATTCGTCCCAACCGAAGTAGACATGCGTTAAAGTTGTGTAAAGCGATATATAGACCTCCTCTCCTTCAGGGCTGGAGAGCTTTGCGGCTAAATAACGCTGAGGTCGGGTCTGCGTACCCATAATCGTAATCTGATCACCAAGTCCTTGATAGATGATGTCACTAAAATAACTTCCCAGCCCATCTTCTCCTGCACCACTGAATAAAATCTTAAAACCGGCTCTTTTTAGCGCAGATTCATAGCTGCGATAAATTTCCAGTGGTGAACGGCCTTTTGGGGCATTGTAGAAAATACGGGTTATCTTGCCTTCCAGTCGCTTGCTTTTGAACTCATGTATTTCTTTATCCCTATTCCATGTTACCTTCCCTAAAGGAAGAACATATTCATCGAATTGTTTTACATCATAATACTTTATGACTGAACCAGCAAAGCGTGAGACGAGCGGATGATCTTTGCTTCCTTCCACATCCCTTCCCTGTGCATAGGCAACGCTAATTGTCAACAGTAATCCTGCTACCGAAAAATAGAGATAGACTT
>DBNT01000088.1 GCA_002299835.1 Nitrospiraceae bacterium UBA665
TTAAACGCCCCTTATCAAAGGGGGTTAGAGGGTTCTCTTCCCCCCACCCTTGCGGGAGGGGGCGAGGGGGAGGGGTAAGTGGAAAGGGAACAGTTTTAGAATTTCTAAATCGGGATTTGGGGGACTCAATGACTTAATTGCTCATTAACTTAAACAGGAGGTGATAATATGGCTGTAAAGGTCAGGATTCCAACCCCCTTGCAGAGAATAACACAGGGGCATGAAGAGGTTGAGGGCAGTGCAGGAACAATAATAGACCTCATAAATGACCTTGAAAAAAAATACCCCGGCATTGCTGAAAGAATTTCAGAAGAGGGGAAGGTCAGAAGGTTTGTTAACATTTATGTTAATGAGGAGGACATTCGTTTTCTGCAGGCAGAAGAGACACCGCTAAAAGATGGAGATGAGGTCTCTATTGTGCCGGCAATAGCCGGAGGCGGTATTATTTAGACACTGAGAAGGGGCGACACGGAGAAGGGGTGAGATAAGAGAAATTTTTTATGTTCCCGTTTCACCGAGTCTCCGCATCCCAGCTTCTTAAAAAATGGAGGGAGTTATGAAACGGCGGGTAAAATTGACTTTTCCCCAGCACCTCATTAAAGAACCGGTTATATTCACAATGGCTAAAAAATATGATGTGATGCCCAATATAAGAAGGGCGAGGGTAACGGAAACAGTCGGAGAGATGGTTCTTGAGCTTAATGGGGAAGAAGAAGGCCTTGAAAAAGGCATACGATCTCTGAAAGAGCAAGGGATAGAAGTTGAACTTATCGAAGGAGATATAATAGAGTAAAATGTCAAATATCAAAGCTCAAATGCCAAACAGAACCTAAGTCTAATTTTAGACATTTGAAATTAATTTGTCATTTGGATTTTGACATTTAGATTTTTCAGGAGATGCTTATGAAAATTGGAGAGTGTAAAAGTTCAAGGCATTGGGGCAGCGCCCCAAGCCCCATGAAGAATAATGGTGAAAATCAATCTGCTCAGATGTTTGAGGGACAAAGTCCCTCAAAATTATGGAAAGGAATTATAGAAGAATATAAAGAATTCTTTAATGTTACAGACAGAACGCCGATTATAAGCCTTTTAGAAGGAAATACCCCGCTCATAAAGGCTATTAGCTTACCTGAAAAGCTTAGCATTGACCTCGATATATATCTTAAGTTTGATGGAGCAAATCCAACAGGCTCTTTCAAAGACAGGGGCATGACTCTTGCCATTTCAAAAGCTTTGGAGTCTGACTCAAGGGCAGTAATCTGTGCTTCTACAGGCAATACATCTGCATCTGCTGCAGCATATGCAGCGAGGGCAGGGATAAAGGCAATTGTTGTAATTCCGGAGGGCAAAATTGCACTTGGGAAACTTGCGCAGGCGCTGGTTCATGGCGCTCATGTGGTGCAAATACAAGGCAATTTTGATACAGCATTAAAGATTGTAAAAGAGGTTGTTAATAAATATCCGATTACTCTCGTTAATTCTATAAATCCTTTTAGAGTAGAAGGGCAGAAGTCGGCAGCCTTTGAGGTATGCGACCAGCTCGGATTTGCACCCGACTACCACACCCTTCCTGTAGGCAATGCAGGGAATATCACGGCTTACTGGAAAGGATATAAAGAATATTTTAATGCAGGCAGGATTAAGAGCCTGCCCAAAATGCTCGGCTTTCAGGCATCAGGCGCAGCGCCCATAGTCCTCGGTCATCCTGTGGAAAGACCGGAGACTATAGCTACAGCTATAAGAATTGGAAACCCTGCAAGCTGGGAGACTGCTGTGGCTGCAAGGGATGAATCAGAAGGCAGAATTGATGCTGTTACAGACGATGAGATATTGTCAGCCTATAAGCTTATAGCATCAACAGAGGGCATATTCTGTGAGCCTGCGTCTGCAGCATCAGTGGCTGGTCTTATAAAAATGCATAAGGAAGGATATTTAAAAAAGGGTAAAATAGTTGTATGCACCTTAACAGGCAGCGGCTTAAAAGACCCTGATACTGTATTTAAGGTTACTGATGAGACGATAAAGGTGGGGGCAGAATTCAGCGAGGTCAGAAAGATAATAGAGAGGATACTGTGAGAACAGAAAACAGAAGACAGAAGACAGAGGGCAGACAAAAATGAAGTATATAGTTTTAATAGGCGATGGAATGACAGACTGGCCAATTGATGAAATCGGAGGACAGACTCCGCTCAGAAAGGCACGCACTCCGAATATGGATAATCTTGCCTGCAAGGGAATAATTGGAAAAGCTCGCACGGTGCCCGAAGGAATGCACCCCGGCTCTGATGTAGCAAATCTAAGCATACTTGGCTATGATCCAAGGAAATACTACACAGGAAGGGCTCCTCTTGAAGCTGCAAGCATAGGGGTGAAACTTGATGACAATGATGTTGCATACAGATGCAATCTCGTCACCTTGAAATTCAACAGGGAGCGAACACACGCGACAATGGATGATTACAGTGCCGGCCACATAACAACAAAAGAGGCAAGAAAGCTTATAATCGCTCTTAAAAAGGGATTAGGAAATGATGAAGTAACATTTTATCCGGGTGTCAGCTACAGGCATCTGATGGTATGGAAGAATGGAAGTTTGAATATTGAATGCGTTCCACCTCATGACATTCTTGATAAAGAGATTACGGATTATTTGCCGGTTGGACAGGGGGATGATGTCCTGCGCGGCTTAATGAGGCGCTCTGTGGATATGCTTGAATGCCATCCTATAAACAGGGAGCGTCTTAAACACGGAAAGAAGCCTGCAAACAGCATATGGCTGTGGGGGCAGGGAACAAGGCCGTCTATGCCCACATATCAGGAAAAATACGGATTAGAAGGCGCTCTTGCATCTGCAGTGGATTTAACAAAGGGTCTCGGATTATACGCAGGTTTTGAAATACTGAAAGTGCCAGGTGTGACCGGATGGCTTGATACAAATTACAGAGGTATGGCGGAATATGCCCTCAATGCCCTAAGAAAAGTTGATTTCGTATATATTCATGAAGAGTCTCCGGATGAAGCAGGACATTCTGGAAATTATAAAGACAAGATAAAGGCGATAGAGGATTTTGATAGTCTTACAGTTGGCACAATAATGAAAGGGCTTAAGGAAATGTTTAAAGATTATCGCATTCTTTTAATGCCCGACCATGCTACGCCTATTAAGATAAGGACGCATACAGATGAGCCTGTGCCTTTTGTGATATATGACAGCCGTGATGAGAGAAAAAACAAAGGCATCTGTTATGATGAGTCAATTACAGAAAGGAATAACATACTTGTCTTTGACGAAGGGCATAAACTGATGGATTATTTTATCAAGGAGGTTAATGTTTAGTGCTTATCGTTCAGAAATACGGGGGCACATCAGTTGCCAATGTGGAAAGAATTAAGTCTGTTGCAGGACGTGTTTCAAAAGCTGTAAAAGAAGGGAATAAAGTAGTTGTAGTTGTCTCTGCAATGGCAGGAGAGACAGATAAATTAATAAACACTGCTTATCAGATAGCATCAAATCCAGGTGAAAGGGAAATGGATTTGCTTTTGTCATCAGGGGAAAGGATTACCAGCGCCCTGACAGCAATGGCTCTGGAAGAATTAGGACATAAGGCAATAGCCCTTACAGGAAGACAGATGGGTATTGTTACAGATGCGGTTCACACAAAGGCAAAGATAGAAAGGATTAATGCTGAAAGGACAAAGAAAGCTATTGATGAAGGATATGTTCCAGTGATTGCAGGTTTTCAGGGCATAACAGAGGATGACGAAGTTACCACACTCGGAAGGGGTGGCTCTGACCTTTCGGCAGTAGCTATAGCCCATGCGTTAAATGCAGACTTATGCGAGATTTATACTGATGTTGACGGTGTTTACACAGCAGACCCGAGTATAGTTCCGGAGGCAAGGAAGTTGAATAAGGTATCATATGAGGAGATGCTTGAGCTTGCAAGCTTAGGCTCTAAAGTGCTACAGACGAGGTCTGTTGAGTTTGCCGTGAAATACGACGTGCCTGTGGTTGTAAGGTCAAGCTTTAATAATAATCCCGGGACCCTTGTTACAAAGGAGGATAAAGATATGGAAAAGGTTGTAGTTTCCGGTATTGCTCATGATGTAAATCAGGCAAAGATTACGGTTATGGGAGTGCCTGACAGACCGGGCATTGCCGCAAAGCTTTTTAAGGGCATTGCCGGTGCAAATATAGTTGTTGACATAATTGTGCAGAACATAAGCAGCGCCAAAGAACCAGATAAACAGGCAACAGATATATCATTTACTGTTTCAAAGACAGACAGTAAAAAGGCCTTGAAGCTTACAGAAGAGATAGCAAAAGAATTGGGGGCAAAGGGTGTTGATCTACGGGAGGATATAGCAAAGATATCAATAGTCGGAGTTGGCATGAGAACCCATTCCGGTGTTGCAGCACAGATGTTTGATACTCTGGCAAGTCACGGTGTAAACATCATGGCGATTAGCACTTCGGAGATCAAGGTGTCATGCCTGATAGATGCGAAATATACGGAACTTGCAGTGAGGGTGCTGCATGATGCATTTGAACTGGCAAAGGCAGCGTGAAATTAGAGCAGTAGCGCAGTAGAGCAGAAGCACAGCAGTCTTTAATAAGGAATAAATTATTTTCTTTAATTTAACTGCTGCTCTGCTGCACTAAAATGGCTATGAGACAAATTGAGATATATGATACGACTTTGAGGGACGGTTCACAGGCAGAGGATATATCATTCTCTGTTGAGGATAAACTGCGCATTACAGAAAAGCTCGATGAATTCGGCATTCATTTTATCGAGGGCGGTTGGCCGGGCTCAAATCCAAAAGATGCAGAGTATTTTAAAAAAGTCAGAAAACTGCCCATATTAAATTTAAAAGTGGTTGCATTCGGAAGCACCCACAGGCCAAGGCACAAGGCTGAAGATGACCACAACATAAAGGCCTTAATAGAATCTAAGGCAAGGGTAATAACCATTTATGGGAAGACATGGGATTTCCATGTAAAAGAGGCTCTCAGGGTCTCTTATGAAGAGAATCTTGATCTGATATACAACTCTGTATCTTATTTAAAAAAAAATGCAGAAAAGGTATTTTTTGATGCAGAGCATTTTTTTGATGGATATAAGGATAACCCTGAATATGCATTAAAGTGCCTTCTTGCTGCGCAGGATGCAGGTGCAGACTGCATAATACCATGTGATACAAACGGAGGAACACTGCCCCATGAGATAAAAAAGATAATGAAAGATGTGCTTAAAAATATAAAAAAGCCTGTGGGCATTCATGCGCACAATGATTCTGAATGTGCAGTTGCCAGTTCTATAATTGCTGTTGAACTCGGCGCCGTACAGGTGCAGGGCACGATTAACGGGGTTGGCGAGAGGTGCGGCAATGCAAATCTTTGCTCTATTATTCCCAACCTTCAGATAAAGCTTGGATATAAATGTCTGGGTGATGAAAATCTTAAAAAGCTTAGGGATGTATCAAGGTTTGTGAATGAGATAGCAAATTTAAGGCATTTCAAGAGACAGCCTTTTGTGGGCGACAGCGCCTTTGCACATAAGGGCGGTATTCATGTGAGCGCGGTCTTAAAAAGACCTGAGACATATGAACATATCAGGCCAGAGTTAGTCGGTAACTCACAAAGGGTGCTCGTGTCTGATTTAGCTGGCAAAAGCAATATTTTAAGAAAAGCTCAGGAGTTTAATATACATCTTGATCCCAACTCCCCAGAAGTGCAGACCGCCCTCGATAAACTGAAAGACCTTGAGCATCAAGGCTTTCAATTTGAAGGCGCAGAAGCATCTTTTGAACTTCTTCTGAAAAAGTCCCTCAACCTTCACAAGAGGTTTTTTGACCTGATAGGGTTCAGGGTTATCGATGAAAAAAGAAAGGAAAAAGAAACTCCTTATAGCGAGGCAACGATTATGGTTAAAGTGGGCGGGCACATTGAACACACTGCTGCTACCGGAAACGGCCCTGTAAATGCCCTTGACAATGCCTTAAGAAAGGCGCTGGAAAAGTTTTACCCTAAACTCAAAAGCGTGAAACTCCATGACTACAAAGTGCGTGTGCTCACTGCCGGTATAGGCACAGCAGCAAAGGTGCGCGTTCTTATTGAATCAGGTGATGAAGAAAGCAGATGGGGAACAGTAGGAGTTTCTGAAAATATCATCGAAGCCTCATGGCAGGCTCTGGTTGATAGTATTGAATATAAGCTTTTGAAGGAAAAAGAATAACAACAGAGCACCCGGAAAAATCGGGGTCCCCAAAAAATCAAAGAATAGTCATGGCGGAACTTTTTAATTTACTTAAAAACCATTCTCAAAAACTCCGCAAACGAATAAAGGCAAGTGAAGTAAAAAGGATTTATAACATCTAATCAGTGCATCTTTAATCAATGATTCAAGGCTTCTGTGGCTTAAGGAAGCAGCCGTCTGCGCATAGATAAGCTGATGATGATTAATCCTACCACAATGCACATTACCCAAACTACCCATAAGTCTATCATCAACTGGCAGGGCTACAGCATAGATGTAAATGAGCTTGTAAGATATCTTCAGCCTTCTTCCTCTGCTGTTCAGTTGATAGTCAGGAGGGATTTAATCATCAACCGTGGCGCACACTTAACCTTGAAGAGACTACCTGAAGTTTTCTGTCAAGAGTCCAGAGTGAAACTCGGGATAAAACAGCCGAAGCAAGCAGATGCACATCAACATAGCCGAGCCCTTTTCCCATTAAATCATTGCTTTCTACAAATTGCAGCACTTCCTCGTGTTCAACTTGGTTTACCATCGGTAATAAGTGCAGCAGTGACAATATCTCATACCTGTTGGCAAGATTCCCGCATGAAAGCTCTCCAATGATGAAAGGATGGCACATTACATTACCGTCATTCAATAGCGATACCATCAGTGGATGGCTCTCTCGTAAGTGAGATACCCATACAGAAGTATCAACGAGAACCATGCAATCTACCATCTGTTTTTCTGCGAGGTATTGCTCTTAGTTTCTTCTCAGTCCCCCCAAGCTTCGCTAGCCTCCTGCTACTTTCGCGGCTAATCAGAGCTTCCAAGCCAAGTCTGACCAGAGAGGTCTTCTCTTTGATGCCTGTTAATTGCGAAGCTTTGTCAATCAGTTTGTCTTCAATGTTCAATGTTGTTCTCATAACTCACACCTCCATACATATGTAATAACATATGTATGATTATGCATTGTTAATACATATTTGTCAAGCACTTTTCGTGTGTTTCAGAGGCATGTGTTGTTTTTTATATGACTCTATTATAATAAGCATCTATCATCCTTTAAGTGAGTTTTATTATTCTTAACAGAGAAAAATCGATTAGCTTAGGTTATAAGTATTTAGGTTAAAATAGAGTATGACGAATGGTATATCCTATTTTTTACAAAGGCACATAAAAGAGTTAAGCGAGCGCCTGAAGACTGCTGAGAAAAGAAGGATTTATAACATCTCCCCGCCCCATCTTGCATTGCTGCTTTTATTTAATGACAAGCCGTTTATTGTTATAGAAGATTCTGCCGAAGCTGCTGAACTTTTATATAATGATATTTCTTTTTTCAGAGATGTATTTTCTCATTTATCAGATTTCTGGCCAGATTTCTGGCCAGATTTCCGGTTACATCCTTTGCCGGTTTTATTTCCTCCACCTGTAAATTCAGAATCTATAGGCAAAAGGGCAAAAGTATTATATTCCACCCCAGAAAGTCGTCGACTTTCTGGGGTGACATTAATAACCTCAAAAGATGCATATAGAACAGGTTTCAGTATTTTAAACATAAAAGACAGCATCTTAAATATCAAAAAGAAAATGGAGCTGAGCAGAAACACGCTTCAAGAAAGGCTTGAGTCGCTTGGCTATAAAAATGTCAGTGTTGTTATGGAAAAAGGAGAGTATAGTAGGAGAGAATGGCTTTTTGATATATACCCCGTAGCAGAGGATTATCCTGTAAGGGTGGAGTTTTTTGGAGATGAGATAGATGTGATAAGGACTTTTGAAATAGAAACGCAAAGGTCTATAAAAGAGATAGAAGATGCAGAGATATTGCCTGCTAAAGAAGGAGAGCCGACAAATAACCTGATAGACGATTTAACTAACTTAAGAGATTTTGATGTCTTTACTGTGGATCATCAATCCATTACTCCATCACTCCAAAGCTCCATTGTCATTTCCCATTTTCCTTTTATTGGTGAAGGTGTTGATTCTATGGAGCTTTCAATCAAGGGAATGGGAATCCTGCCGGAAGAGAGAAAAGGGCTGTCTGACATTCCTTATGCACTAAAGAAAGCAGGTAAAAAAGTTATAGCAATTATGCCTTCAGGGGCACAGGCAGAACGTCTTAAGGAGATTATGATTGAAGAAGGGGCTATAGTGCCTGTAGTTGAGAGACAAAAACTATGTTTATACGATGGCTTGATGTGCATAAGCACAGGCAATCTTTCTTCAGGGATAAACCTCCCTGAACTTTTGATACTTACTGGAAAGGAAATTTTCGGCGAAAGGCCGGCATACAGGGCTATAAAAAAATCAAAGGTATCCGGGCTGCTGTCAGAAATGGATGATATGAAGCCCGGAGATTTTGTTGTCCATAATGACCACGGAATAGGGAAATTTGCCGGCATTATAAAACAAAGAAGCGAAGAATCGGGGTCCCCAAAAAATCGTGAGATTTTTTGGGGTGATAGTTATGAGGAAGACCTTATTGTCATAGAATATCTAAACGGCAAACTTTATATTCCGCTTTATGGCGCCGATAAGCTCAAAAAGTATAGTGGAGGGGAAGGCTATAAGCCATCTATTGCCCCATCTATTGATAAACTCGGGGGCAAAACATGGCAGAGGACAAAACAGAGGGTTAAAAAGGCAATTATAGAGATGGCCGATAAGCTTCTCATGTTATATGCTGAAAGAAAGGTTGCGCGGGCTTATAAATTTAGTGAAGACACATCTATGCATAGAGAGTTCGACAACTTTTTCCTTTATGAAGAAACACCTGACCAGATAAAATCCATAGAAGACATAAAGGCGCATATGCATTCGGAAAAACCTATGGACATGCTCTTATGCGGCGATGTGGGATACGGAAAAACAGAGGTGGCTATGAAGGCTGCCTTCAGGGCTGTCTATGACGGCAAACAGGTCGCTCTGGTAGCACCGACAACATTGTTAGTAGAACAGCATTTTAGGACATTCAGGGCGAGGTTTTCGGGTTTTCCGGTGAATATAGATTATGTAAGCAGGTTTAAGAGCAAAAAGGAGGCAGACCGGACGCTTAAGGCTCTATCAGCCGGAGAAATAGATATCATAATAGGCACACATATTCTCTTCAATAAAAAGGTAACATTCCACGACCTCGGACTTTTGATTATTGATGAAGAACACAGATTTGGAGTCAGCCAGAAGGAAAGACTGAAAGAACTTAAAAAGGGTGTTGATATGCTTACGCTTACAGCCACCCCGATTCCAAGGACTTTGCAGATGTCCCTGTCCGGGATTAGAGAAATGTGCGTTATAGAAACCCCTCCGGAGGAAAGGCTTGCTGTTAGAAGTGCAGTTACGGTTTTTAATGATGCAATAATAAAAGAGGCGGTTGAAAGAGAGCTAAAGAGAGACGGTCAGGTTTTCTTTGTGCATAACAGGATACAGGATATATACAAAATAGCGGATTATATAAAAAAGCTGCTGCCCGGTGCCAGATTATCAGTGGCGCATGGGCAGATGAAAGAGTCAGAATTAGAAAGAATTATGCATGACTTTTTAAACAGGGAAACGGATATATTGGTATGTACGGCTATAATTGGCGCAGGACTAGATATAACAACAGCAAATACAATAATCATAAACAGGGCTGATGCTTTCGGATTGTCAGATCTTTATCAACTCAGGGGAAGGGTTGGAAGGGGAAATATTCAGGCGTATGCATATTTTTTGATACCCGGTGAAGACATTATTACTGATGACGCAAAAAAAAGACTGAAAGCCATACAGGAAATGAGCTATCTCGGAGCAGGACTCGGGCTTGCCTTGAAAGACCTCCAAATAAGAGGCGCGGGCAACCTTCTTGGCCCCGAGCAGTCCGGGCATATTTACAGAGTAGGGTTTGATATGTATATGGAAATGCTTCAAAAAACTGTTGCAGGGCTTAAGGGAGAGGAGATAAAAGAAGAGTTTGATCCGCAGATAAAGCTCAGGCTTTCTGCCATTATTCCTGAAGAATATGTTCCTGATATTACTTTGAGGCTGAGTCTTTACAGAAGGATTTCATCGGTAAAATCAATAGAGGAACTTTCGGAACTAAAAGATGAGATTGCAGACAGGTTTGGCAATATGCCTGATGAGGTAAAAAATCTTTTAAATATTGTGAAAATAAAAATCTTGTCAAGGCAGTTATATATATCAAAGACGTTACAATTAAATGGGAAGTATAGGTTTAGTTTTCTCTCTGATTTCCGACAGACAGGGACAAGTGCAGAAAAAAAATACAGGATGCCAGAAGGATTCTTTGACAGACTGCTGAACGCCCTGTTTGCTTTACAAAAAAAAGACAAAGGAATAAGGTTTTTGCCCGATGGGTTTGAGATAGATACAAAAGAAATGCCGTCAGAGGACTCAATAATCAAGGCTACAGTAACACTGCAGACATTATGGGCCATAATTAGTAATTAAGCAAAGCAGGCATGGCTTCAAAGCCTTTAGAAAGTGTTTGTTTATGTGCAAATGAAAAATTATAAATGTATCATTCAGCAAGTTACCACCGATGGTGATGACGGAAACAAGATAATGTTATTTCAAGTGCTGCGTCTAAAGGCTTTTCAGCCACACCTGCTTTGCTTTTGCAAATGTTTTTTACGGATTATTGGTTATGGACAAGATTGTCAAAATAATTTAAACTGTAAGCATGGGAAACGGAAGTCAGAAGACAGAGGAAGAAGTTAAGAAGATAAGAAGATGGGAAAATAAGAAATCTCAACCTTTCAACCTCTCAACTTCTCAACTTCTCAACTTCTGCCTTTGCTGCTTACTGTTTACTGTATTAAGTGGTTGTGCTACAACAGTCACTATTCAACAGCAAAAAAAGGCTGATTTTCATTACAAGATGGGGATTTCCTCGCTTAAGGAGGGGAATTTCCAGATGGCCTATGTGCATTTACAGAGGGCATTGCCTCTTAATCCTGACAATAAAGATGTTTTGCACGGTCTCGGCATTGTCTATCTGCATTTTGAAAAAATTAAGGAATCTGAAGATTACTTTCTTAAGGCAATATCTATAGACCCCAATTTTTCAGAGGCGCATAACAATCTCGGCACATTGTATATGAGAACAGGCCAATGGGAAAAGGCAATAAAGTCGTTTAAAAAAGCGCTGTCCAACCCGCTTTATCACTCTCCTGAAACAGCATTTTATAACATGGGAATGTCTTATTACAGAATGGGGAATTTTGCTCTGGCAATAGATGCTTTCAGAGATTCCATAAGAAGATCGCCCATGTTTTCTCTGCCATACTACGGGCTAGCGCTTGCTTTTAATAGAGCGGGCAGATACAGTGATGCTGCAGCAGCAATTTCAAGGGCAATAGAAATAGACCCGGTTTATGCAGGCGACAGGATTAAATTCATAAATGACATTAGACAAAGACTGCTTACTGCAAAAGGTGAGGATGAGAAAGACCTCAAGGACTATCTGGAGATAATGAAGTATTAGAGACAGTAACAAGTAACGAGTTATTAGTAACGAGTAACGAGAAGTTTAATAGTTAACAGTCTTCAGTCTTTAACTCGTTACTTGTTACTGTCTTTTTGGAGGCGGCGAGCGGATTTGAACCGCTGCATCGAGGTTTTGCAGACCTCTCCCTTAGCCACTTGGGTACGCCGCCATAAACTACAGTAACGAGTTATTAGTAGCGAGTGACGAGAAGTTTAATAGTTAACAGTCTTCAGTCTTTAACTCGTTACTTGTTACTGTCTTTATGGAGCGGGCGACGGGATTTGAACCCGCGACCCCAACCTTGGCAAGGTTGTGCTCTACCAGCTGAGCTACACCCGCATTTATTAATTAACCCTTTTTTCTGGAGACAATGAAGCCAAAATCTGAGTTAAAAGAAAGAGTCTTTCTTCAAGCATATTTAGCTTTTCTTCCAATTCCTTAAACCTTGTCTCTGCTTTATTTTCTATATGCCGTATTTTTTCTTCCGCTTCTTTTTTAAAATTTTCTACCTCAATCAGAAGATGCTTCAGCCTTTCTTTCAGTTGTTGATCAAAAAAAATGGCTGGCTGTTCATCCTTGCTATTGTAGGCATCATCGTATAACATAGTAAAGAAAACTTATCATAATTATATAAATTCTGTCAATTAACTTGAGAATTCCCTGTAGCTTGCCACGGGGTTCTTCATTGCCAAAATCCTGTTAATCTATATAAAATAAACAAATGAATTTAAATTTTAATGAATTTAAATCCCTTGCCCTTGCATCAAAATCAAAGGGGGGCAATCTCATTCCTCTTTATAAAGAAATACTCGGCGACATAGACACTCCGGTAAGCGCATTTCTTAAACTTAATGGAAAACCAGCTTTTCTTTTAGAGAGCGTTGTGGGTGGAGAAAAGTGGGCACGTTATTCATTCATAGGCATAGACCCGGCATTGACTATAGCACTGCATGGCAGAAATGTCGAAATCAAGGGAAAGGATAGAGCGGATGTGAGGGAACTGTCTGGCACAGACGACCCGCTTGACATGGTTAAAGAAATTTTATCTGGATATAAACCGGTGAAAGTAAAAGGTCTTCCGAGGTTTTCCGGAGGCTTTGTCGGTTATTTAGGGTATGATGTTGTCAAGTTTTTTGAAAGGGTTTCAGATATGCAGCGGCCCGGCATTGACATGCCTGATGTATTTTTTATGTTAACCGATACAATTATTGTTTTTGACAATTTAAAACAGACTATAAAAGTAGTATATAATGTTTACACAGAAGGAAAAGACCTTAAAGAAGCATACAAAGACGCAGAAAAAAGAATAAACGAAATAATAAACAGACTGATGTCTAAAACAATAAAGCGGGAGGGAGAGGAAAAATCCCCCCAATCCCCCTTTACTAAAGGGGGGAGTGAGGAGATTTTTAATAACGGATTTTCTTCAAATTTTAAAAAGCAGGACTTTCTTGATGCGGTATCAAAGGCAAAGGAATATGTAATGTCCGGAGATGTCGTGCAGGTAGTTTTGTCCCAAAGGTTTCAGAGACATGCTGGCTCACACCCTTTTGATATATACCGCACGCTCAGGGTTATAAACCCATCGCCTTATATGTATTATCTGGATACAGGCGAAGCCGCACTTGTCGGCTCCTCGCCAGAAATACTCGTAAGACTTGAAGGCGACAAAATAACATTGAGACCAATTGCAGGGACCAGAAGAAGGGGCGATACAGAAAGCGAGGACAGATCGCTGGAGGACGACCTGAAAAAAGACCCGAAAGAAATTGCCGAACATATAATGCTTGTTGACTTAGGAAGGAATGATGTCGGAAGAGTTGCCAGAATTGGCTCTGTAAAGGTTACAGAACTTATGATGGTGGAGAAGTACAGTCATGTAATGCATATGGTATCTAATGTTGAAGGCTCCATTAAGGAGGGGCTTGATGCCTTTGATGTTTTCAGGGCATGTTTTCCTGCCGGCACTGTATCAGGAGCGCCTAAGGTTAGGGCAATGGAGATTATTGAAGAACTGGAACCCACAAAAAGAGGGGCATATGCAGGGGCAGTTGGATATTTCGGATATTCAGGCAACATGGATACATGCATCACAATAAGAACGCTTATTATAAAAAATGGAAAGGTATATGTTCAGGCAGGAGCAGGGATAGTTGCCGATTCTGTGCCAGAAAACGAATATATAGAGACAGTAAATAAAGCTATGGCAATGATGAAGGCTGTAGAACACGCAAGCAGAAGGACATCTAACCTGCAAAAACCCCCAGCCCCCTTTGATAGTGGGGATGAGGGGGAATTTTAGGGAGTTTTGATATGCTTTTAATGATAGACAACTATGATTCCTTTACATACAACCTCGTCCAGTATTTTGGAGAGCTAGGTGAGGATGTTTCTGTATTTAGAAACGATAAAATAACAATTAATGAAATAGAAAAAATAAAGCCTGAACGGATAGTCATATCTCCAGGTCCATGCACTCCAAGAGAAGCCGGTATATCCATAGATGTTATAAAACACTTTGCAGGGAAGATTCCTATTCTGGGGGTATGTCTTGGTCATCAGTCCATAGGCGCTGCCTTTGGCGGAGAGATTGTCAGGGCGCCAAACCTAATGCACGGAAAGACATCACTCATATATCATGATAGTAAGACAATATTTGAAGGACTGCCCAATCCGTTTGAAGCAACAAGATACCATTCGCTTGTAATCAAGCGGGAGACTATGCCAGACTGTCTGCAAATAACTGCATGGACATATATGAGTCAAGAGTCAAGAGTCAAGAGTCAAGAGTCAGGCATAAATTCCGAAATCCGAAATCCGAAATCCGAAATTATTATTATGGGGGTAAGCCATAAGGAGTTTATCGTGGAGGGTGTTCAGTTTCATCCGGAGTCTATACTTACTACTGTTGGCAAAGACCTTTTAAGGAACTTCGTAAAACTAAAATAAGAAGCCGTAATCTCGTGAACCGTGTCCGTTGTCCGTAGAAGAAAAATCATTTAACGGACACGGACAACGGACACGGTTCACGAGATTACGGCGACAGTTAGGAGGTTATATGTCGGAATTATTGTATGATGTAATCATAATCGGCGGAGGGCCTGCCGGCTTGAGCGCCGCACAATATGCATCGAGGGCAAAGCTTAAGACAGTTGTTGTTGATAAGTCTGCAACTGCAGGCGCCCTTGCCTTTGCAAGCCTGATTGAAAACTATCCTGGCATATGTCAGCCGATGACGGGCAGAGAGCTTCTTGACATATTTAGAAAGCAGGCAATTGACTTCGGTGCAGAGCATGTTGAGACGCAGGTCATAGGCGTTTCGCTTGAAGGAGAGACAAAACAGGTATTTACAATGGATAAAACGTATGAAGGGAAGACAGTAATCATTGCCACAGGCTCTATGGGAAGAAAGCCCACTATTAAGGGCGAAGCAGAATTTCTCGGCAGGGGCGTAAGCTACTGCGCTGTCTGCGATGCTGTCTTTTACAAGGGAAAGACGGTCTGTGTCATCGGAAATTCTGAAGAGGCAGCAAAGGAGGCAGGATATTTAACAAAATTTGCGGATACTGTCCATCTCATATCGCCATCTAAGAAATTGAAAGTAGAAGACGACTATCCTGCATTAAAGATTCCGAATTTAAAAGTTATTTTAGGCAACACGGTAACATCAATAGAAGGCAATGAACTTGTAGAAAGAATAAGGCTAAAAGATAAAGATGGAAATGAAAGCGCTGTTGAGCTTTCCGGTGTGTTTGTGTATCTTCACGGAAGTAAGCCTATTATTGATTTTTTACAGGGAGCAGTTGACATCTCAGAGGATGGGTGTGTTTCCACTAATAAGATGATGGAAACCAATATCCAGGGTGTTTTCAGCGCAGGTGATGTAATATGCACAGAGGTAAGGCAGGTTGTGGTTGCAGCAGCGCATGGGTGCATTGCAGCCCTTTCGGCGGAGAAGTATATCTTCCATAGGAAGAGGAGAAGGTACGACTGGCATGGATAGAATAGATGATACAAAATTTCAAATTTCAAATTTCAAAATACAGAAGGGGCAGAGAAGTCAGAAGTCAGAAATTGATAAAGATCTTAAAGCAATGGTTCTGGATTATATGGAGAATGGGTTTCTTGAAAACATCATTGATATGTTCAAGCACGATGAAAGCCTGTTTCCGCTAATAATAGACATGATAAAAGATGAGAGGGTGCGTGTAAGGCTCGGAGCTACTGCGCTTGTAGAAGAACTCATAAAGCAAAAGCCTGAACCGCTCATACGATTGATACCCGACATAGCAGAATTATTGAAGGATAAAAATCCTACAGTTCGCGGTGATGGAGCAAATCTCCTTAGTATAATAAATCACAAAGACGCATTGTCTTTTCTTTTGAATGCCGAAAACGATTCTGATTCAAATGTGAGAGAAATAGTCAGTGAAGCCATTAAAAATATCCGGCTGATGCCGGCTAATAATTCATATTGATTTTTTATAAGTGAGTGTGCCATTATAAATACGGAGTTTCGGAAGTTTTTGAACAGGTAAGGCCGCAAAGACTTTTAGCTTTGCGGCCTTTTTTAATGCGATCTCAATTTCCGGGGTTTTAGTTTTCGAGCAAGGAGGTAAAAAGTGATGGCTAGCGGAACAGTGAAGTGGTTCAATGAGTCTAAGGGTTTTGGCTTTATAACAAGCGAAGACGGCAGTGATGTTTTTGTCCACTATTCTTCCATCCAAAGCAATGGATTTAAGTCCCTTGCTGAAGGTGATTCGGTCAGCTTTGATGTTGAAAAGGGACCGAAAGGCCCAAAGGCAATTAACGTCGTAAAGATGTAATTAACCTTCGGAATCCCCCTTGTTCTTGCAAGGGGGATTTATTTTTTAAAAGAGAACAATATCTAAATCCTCGCTTTTGCTGATTTAACTGTATTTTCAAGAAGCATGGCTATGGTTACAGGACCAACCCCTCCGGGTACGGGTGTAATAAGCGATGCTTTTTTTGAAACACTTTCGAAATCTACATCGCCTACGACACATCCGTTTTCAAGGACATTTATACCTATATCAACAACAACAGCGCCATCTTTTATCATATCACCTGTAACAAGAGCCAGCTTTCCCACAGCAACACACAAAATATCAGCCTGCCGTGTCATATCTGCAAGATCCTTTGTCTCTTTATGGCATACGGTAACAGTTGCCTCTTTTGTTAAAAGCATAAGAGAAAGGGGTTTGCCCACAGCAAGACTTTTGCCTATTACTACTGCATGTTTGCCTTTTATTTCAACATTATAATACTCAAGAAGCTTTATTACGCCAAACGGGGTGCACGGCAGAAACCCGAGAGATTGGGTTATTGCAGGCCTGTATGAGTCTGAATAAAGCTGAAATGTTGACTCCTCTGCTGCGAATTTGCCAATTGGGATTGAGCCTAATCCGTCAACATCTTTTTCTGGCAGGATTGAGTTAACTATCTTTCTGCTGTTAATCCTGCGCGGCAGAGGAAAGAATACGAGGAGACCGTGAATGCGCTCATCGCGATTTATTTCATGTACGGTATTCAGCAGTTCATTCATGGTTGCGGACTCCGGCAGCCTGTATTCATAGGATGTAATTCCTGTGCTTTTGCATGCCTTTAAGATAGCAGAAAGATACTGCCTTGATGAAGGATTATTTCCTACAAGCATTAATGCAAGTCCCACATCTACGCCCATGCCGTTAAGCGTCTCTACTTTTTGCTTTACATTACTTTTTATTTCTTCTGCGAGTTTTTTGCCTTCCATTATCTTTGCCAAGCTTACCTCAGCACAAGTTATTACCCAAATCCAGCGATAAGGTTTGTCATTCCCACAGTCTCCCCGATTGCTACCTTCGGGGACAGGCTCCAGCAAAAATCCAGCTGTATAGATTCCGTCCTCCGACTTGTTCGGGGGATCAGGTCGGGGAATGACAAATTTACTTGGTTTTGCCAAATTATCGCTGGATTTGAGAAGTTATTTTAGGTTAAAAACCTTTGAGATTATTTTAGCAGAAATGCCTTTTAGATACAATAAAAGTCGTCTATATTTAAAGATGAGATGCATAAAAGCTAAAATCAGTGTTCCATAGGCAAAATAAATATGGGGAATAAATTTTCTCAATTCTAATTCAGATTGAATATAACCTGTAATACCAGTAATGCTTACAAGCATTATAAGACAAAGGCTGACCATGTAATCCATATGCTGCTTCATTATTATGGTCTTCCTACAGGCTGAATGGCTATTACAGCCTCCTTTTTTCCATCAATCCCTAAAAGCCTATTTGCATCATCATCTAAAAATGCCCCGATTACAACTGTTCCGAGTCCAAGAGATGTTGCCTGTAAATATATATTCTGACTTATATGCCCCGCCTCCATATATACATATCTAAATCCCCTTTCACCATATTTTGATCTCATCCTATCAAAAATGGCAGATAAAACAAAGACAACAGGCGCATCCCTTACCATTTCCTGTTCAAGAGATACCCTCAAGAGTCTATCTCTAAAGTCCCCTTCTTTTATAAGGACTATGGAATGATCTCTTACAGAGTAATGATATATGCCCCTTGTCAGGGTCTTTACATTATTTGCAAAAATATAAATTTCAAAGGGATAAAGGGCGCCTGCTGAAGGGGCTGTTCTTAGAAGAATTCCGTGAATCCTGCCAGTAACGCCTTGCGCTGCCCAGAGAAGCTGAGAGACCTCTGATAATGTGAGTGGTTTTTTTGAATATTCTCTTACAGACCTTCTTTTTTCTAATGCCTCTTCTACACTAATTCCTTTAAATTTGGGGTCTGGAAGTCTTATTTTTGGCAAGTTGGGATATTCTTTAAACCGAGGAGGCATAGCAGGTTTAGGTGTTATTATATCTCTGAGTATTTGTATCCATGTGTGCTTTGTCTCCTCATGAAATCTTTCACCTATTGGAGCGCTATAAGCTATTTGGCATGAAAAGATGGTAATTAACAAAGCCATTAAAGTTTTCATATATAAATAATAGCAGATTATAAATGCAAATTAAAGTTCCATCCTGCCTGCCTGTGCGATACATGCAGACAAGTTGTGCTGATGGAGGACTTGCCCATAATGCTTAATCAAGCAAAGCAGGAGATTATTTATCACTGGATCTGAAAAGTTAAATAGTTTAAAAACTTCTTGACAAATGTCTATATAATCGTATATAAATATATTTATATGAAAGATATGCTGAAATTATTTAAACTTCTTTCTGACGAGTCAAGGATGAGAATACTAATGCTACTGACAGAGAAGGAACTCTGTGTATGCCAGCTTATGGGGGTGCTGGGTATCTCACAACCCCTCATATCAAGAAACCTTTCGCTTTTAAGCAATGCGGGGCTTCTTGATGAGAGAAAAGACGGCAAGCTAATTTTCTATTCAATCGGTAAGAATCTGCCATTGGCAGCGAAAAGCATAATCAACCTGCTTAAAAAGGAGTTGAAGAAAGATGGGATTTTAAAGAATGACATTGCTTCCCTGTCAGAGTGTTATGAATTTCAGAAAAAAACAGGAAAGTGCGATATGAAAACATTCCTTGCTTATATGGATAAGAAAAGAAAACAAAGATTAAAGGAGGCTAAAAATGTTGTCAGAGTTTAAAAAGAAGAGATCGAGACTACAAACATATACATGGCTTGGTCTGCCCCTTGTGGTAATCGGGGGGTGGTTTTATCCCAAGCTTGGCTATATATTGCTGGGCTGCATGGTTGGCGCTATCGCCGTTGCAGTATATAAAGGAAGGGCATGGTGCGACTGGATGTGCCCGAGAGGTAGCTTTTATGATCTGTTTATACAAAAAATCAGCAGAAACAGAAAAGTGCCAGAATTTTTTAGGAAAAAAGCCACACGCATTGCAATGCTTACAATCCTGCTAAGTGTTTTAGGAAGCCAGATATACATACACTGGGGAGACTGGAATGCAGTAGGTCTTGCAATGGTTACAATACTTACTGTAACCACAATAGTTGGTATTATGCTTGGGGTTATATATCAGCAGAGAATATGGTGCCATGTCTGCCCTATGGGAACGATAGGCAACTGGATATCTGAAGGTAAAATGCCTCTCAGCATTGAAAACACCTGTGTAAACTGTAAGATTTGCTCTAAGGTCTGCCCGATGCAGCTTAATCCTTATGAGTTTAAGGCAAACGGAGTAATGGGTGACAATGACTGTATAAAATGTGCGACATGCACGGTGGCATGTCCTAAAAAGGCACTGCATTTTGATGATGCAAAAAATGTTGAACTTACTGATATTAAAAAGGCAGCATAAAAAAAGGGTGAAGGCATGTCCTTCACCCTTTTTTTACAGCGTAAAACCAATCAGCAGCCTTCTATTACCTTTCTTTTTTTCTCTACAGTTACCGCTCCAGCTTTAATTGTTACGGTGTCACCAGTCCTGAGGCCCTTCGGCACCTCTTTAACTTCAACGGTTGTCTCCTTCTTGGCAGCATCCCTTACTGTTATCTTATTGCCGTCAATCTTTGTAACTACACCCTTTACCTCTGAAGCAACTGCCATGCTGACAATGCCAAATGCGAATACAAAAACTACCAACAGTGCAATAATAGCCCTTACCTTCATAATCTTTTTACCTCCGATTTTTTTAATAATAACATGCAAGGCATGTTAATGCATTTTACAAAAAAACACGCTTAAACTACAAACTGGGGTGAAACTCAGTCTTTCATGGGCTTTATAAACATAAAGTAAGTCATTGTCCAGCTTCCGAGCATAATAAACACGGTTGCTACAACACTTTGTAAGGTTAATGCTGACATACCTGTCAGCGCATGCCCTACAGTTCAACCGCCGGCAAAAACAGCTCCAACTCCCATTACAAGACCGCCTGCGAATACACGCACCAGTTCACTTGCTTCTCTCGGAGTTGTTAACTTAAACTCTTTAAGCTTCTTTGCACTTATATATGCTCCTATCGGGACTCCAAGCACATACAACGCACCCCATGAAATATTGCCTATGCCAAAAACATTAAACATAGGGTCAAACCGTGCATGGCTGTCTGCCATAAACACAAACATAACAAATTCTGCTAAAGGACCTGTAAATGAAAGGCCTCTTGCCTGTCCACCCCAGTAATAAGAAGCCCACCATGAAAAGACAAGTACCATTCCTATTAGAGCTCCTCCGACAGACCATGACCACCCCTTTTTCGGGCCTTTTGCAAATGGTTTGCCTTTAAGCACAACGGGAATAATTATAGCTACAATAACCGCTATAACAATCCACTTAATAGTCGGGGTGCTTCCAATAATATTCCATAAGGCAGGATTGCTTATTGGATCGCCCCATTCATCTACGCCTACCGATACCCTATAGCTCCTCAAAAAACTGTTGATAGGTGCAAGCGGACCAAATATGGTAGCAAGAATGGCAGTAACAAAACCTGTTGTTGCAACAAATGCTGCAAACTGCCCTTCACCTTGTTTATAGAGAACCCCGCTTCCGCATCCTCCGGCTATAACCATCCCAATGCCGAAAAGATAACCGCCCACAATAGCTGCTACAGGTGCAAACACACCGCGCCTCAGGCCAAGCTCTCCCATTAAACCGAGGTCTTCTATCAAGTTAGCCCCTACCAGTGATATGCCCAATGCTATAAGCCATGCCCTGAATAATGTAAAGTCATTTACAAAGATCACGTCTCTGTATGCCGAGTTCATTCAATATCTACCGCGCTGAAGCACAAAACCAAAAATAACGCCGGTCAATATACCACTCAGCAAGACCATAATACTCGCCTGAGGTATCTCCTCCATTTAAACCTCCCCTTTGATGATTATGTTTCTCAAGCCAAAGGCTTGTTCTACCATGAAATCACCCTGTCTGCTTTTTCTATTAATTCTACTATATAATTATAATCTTTGGCATAATCTTTGGTATCGCTCATATTAAGAATTTCCACATGATTATCTTTTTTGTGCTCTTCTATTATCTTTTTTGCGCTCTCTCCGGGATATGTCTTCAATATATGGAGTATTTTCATAATATTAATAAGGTAAAATATTACCATACTCCAGAAGCCTTTTTGCAATATCTTCTGTTGTAATGTATCTTATATTTTCATTAACAGGATTGTTGGTATAAATCCCCATTTTCATGTCCCGGATCATTTCAAGATTCAGCATGATGTCATCAGACTCTTCAAGCTTATTGTCAAGCATATAAATATCAACCCTATTGAGAACCGAAAGCCCCAGGGACATTCTTAATGCCTCTGCCTGTCTGTTTCTTACGATTACTGCTATTTTCTTTTGCTCATGACTCATATGTCGTTATTCGTTATTCGTTATTCGAATAATGAAGTATCAGCTATCAACTAAAAAACTATCACCTTATCCGATTCCCTGTTCATAACTGCATTGTCATATTGACTGCCGCATGCAATCCCTGCAGGTACATCCATATCTGCAATGCCCATCTGCTTGCGGTTCAGATCGCAGATGCTCATTGAAACAGAGCCATAACTGCATAGCCTTATTATTTCTGCATCTTTTATCAATCTGCACCCTTTGTCCATAAAAAATATAACAACCCTGTGGCCTCGCCGCACTGCTGCTTCTGTGATGCCAATAATATCATCTCTGTGTCTATCTGTAGTAACAAGTATTCCAAGCGTCATATCGATAATTAGAAATTAAGCAAATAAGTTACTAAGTTTTAAAAATTTCCAATTTCCAATTACTCAATTACTTATTGACTCAATAATTCAATTTTGTAGCATAATACAATAAAAAAAGTAAACTGCTATTAAAGAGTTTAAAAACTGATTGCCTTTTACAGATCAGATGCAATCTTTACAGGAATCTCACTCGTATGTTAAAGCGGGCGACGGGATTCGAACCCGCAACCTTCAGCTTGGGAAGCTGACACTCTACCACTGAGTTACACCCGCAAAATGTTAAATTATAATACAAAACCGCTATGCCTCTTTTTATTTTCTCTTTTTATACTCTCTTATTATATCTGCTATTTTGTCTTTTTTATAAAGTTTTTCTTTTTTAACTCTATGCATTTCTGTTTCTTCCTCAACTGTAAGGTAGGCTTTTTTATTGAACTCTAAAAGCCGGCTGTCTAAGTCTCTATGCTCCTGATAAAGTCGCCTAAACTCTTCATTATCCTTTTTTAGAGTCTCTATAACTTCTTCTTCTTTCATAACGACCTCCTCAATTAATTAATAAATAGACTTACTAAATAGATTTTACAATAAATAAGCTAAAATTACATCATACCAACTATAAGGGACATACTGCCGGATGCTAAATTGTTTTGTTTTTCAAGATGTTAGCAAAAAAGTGCAATGAAACTCAATATTTATAACCTAAATTGAGCGATTTTTCAATGAAGACATTATTGCCCATAATCCGTAAAGAAACATTTGCTTGATTACAGATTATGGTAAATGTAAAGCTAAAGCGACAGGGAAACGGTCGGTCCTACTGACCGTTTCCCTTTGGTGTGGTTATTTTTTTGCAGGTTCTTTTACTGCGATTCCGTCTTTGACAGTAACATTGTCGCCAACCTTTAAGCCTTTCGTATCTTTGATGTCGACCACTACCGCTTTGCCATCAGCTTGCCTTATAGTAAGCTTTTTGCCTTCTATTTTTGTAA
>DBNT01000166.1 GCA_002299835.1 Nitrospiraceae bacterium UBA665
AGAGCCTCTCTGTTTTTGGGATACCTTTGTATTAGTCAGTAATACCAAAATATATATGCAAATTTCATTCCATAAAAAAGGCTCATGACGAATTGCTAAACGAGCAACCGATTTTTGTCATTCTGGCTTGCGGGAATGACTTATAATCTACCAGACCCTTAATTCATCAACCTCTTAATCTTAACTCTTCCTCTGATATATTATACTCTTTTATTTTATTTCTGATAGTCCTTACAGTTACTCCAAGTAATTGTGCTGCCTTTGTTTTATTGCCGACAGTCTCTTTTAGAGTATTTATAATGAGATCCCTTTCCATGTCCTTTATTCTTCCGCTGTTGTCACCCCGGAAAGTCTGCGACTTTTTGGGGACCCCGTTGTTGTCACCCCGGAAAGTCTGCGACTTTCCGGGGACCCCGCTGTTGAATGCGCCTGCAGACTCTGAATACCCTGTGTTAGATGCTTGCATTAGAGAGTTAACTTCATTTGTCGGAAACATCAAAACCTCTGACATGGATATGACAGCTGTCCTGTAAATGAAGTTTTCAAGTTCCCTCACATTGCCTTCCCATGCCCTGCTTAAAATATATGTTTTAAATCCTTCAGAAAGCTGAAATGCCCTGCCCATTTTTTGGGACAACTTTTTCACAAAAAATTCTGTAAGAGGCATTATGTCTTCCTTTCTCTCCCGTAAAGGCGGCAGTTTTATTGGAAAAACATTCAGTCTGTAGTAAAGGTCTTCCCTGAATCTCCCTTTTTTCACTTCAGATAAAAGGTCTCTGTTTGTAGTCGCTATAATCCTGACATCTATAGGCACCGGTGAGCGTCCGCCTATCCTGTCTATTTCCCGCTCCTGTATTGCCCTCAGCAGTTTTGCCTGAAGCGGAACAGACATTTCGCTTACCTCATCCAGCAGCAGAGTTCCTTTATTGGCAAGTTCAAACTTACCCAATCTCTTATCAGTAGCGCCTGTAAATGCCCCCTTTTCATGCCCAAAGAGTTCTGCTTCAAGAAGGCTCTCTGATATAGCAGCGCAATTTAGGGCTACAAAGGGTTTGTCAGCCCTAATGCTGTTTTTATAAATAGCCTTTGCTACAACTTCCTTTCCGGTTCCGCTCTCTCCTGACAGCAAAACCGTTATATCGCTCTTTGCCACCTCTCTTATTATGGACATAAGGTTTTTCATCTGAGGAGATACTGCTACAATATCAGCATCTTCTGATGGCAGTATCCTTTCAATAACACGGCGCAGGGAATCAAAAGAAAAAGGCTTCATTATATAATCTGTCGCCCCTAATTTCATTGCATCAACCGCATTTTCTACAGTGCCATAACCGGTAATCACTATAACCGGTGTAAATATACCTCTCTTTCTAATTTCCTTAAGAAACTCAAGCCCGTTCATGTGAGGCATCTTCATATCAGTAATAATAAGCGAGAAGTCTGTAAGGTTAACCTCATTCAGAGCCTCCCTCGGATGGCTGCACACAGATGAAGCAAAGCCGCACCGCTTTAAAGACTCCTTTATTGCAAGTGCCATATCTGCTTCGTCGTCAACTATCAATACCTGTTTCACCTTAAAATGCCTCTCGTTGTCATTGCGGTTTGTCCGCAATCCTTCCGAATTGTTCGGAATCGGAAGAAAGATTCCCGACAAGCGAGAATGACATTTCTTTTAAATCGGCAACTTGATAACAAATTCCGTCCCTTTTCCGACTTCGCTTCTTACAGCTATGTTACCTTTAAGCGCCTTTATTATTTGAGCAGTTATAGACATTCCAAGCCCTGTCCCTCTGTCTTTTGTAGAGAAAAACGGCTCAAACATCTTCTGTATCGTATCTTCGTCCATGCCAATGCCTGTGTCTCTGATGATTATTTCAACTTCCTCTGTTATCTCTCCACCCCAAAAAGGCGCAAGACTTTTTGGGGACCCCATCTCTTCTGCCCCAAAAAATCTTTGCTCTCTATCCTCTGCCGCCTGTATGCAAACCTCTATCTCTCCTCCGTCATGCATTGCCTGAACCGAGTTCAGCAGTATATTTATAAGAACCTGCCTTAAAAGCCCTCTATCTATATACATCCAGCATTGATTTTTTTCTATTACACCGAGTTGAATGTTACTGTTTGCGAACAATTCCCTGAACTCGTTGCATGTGCTCCCGACAAGGTCGTTCAGACATCCATACTCCGGTTTTGGTTTTATTTCTTTGGTAAACCTGAGCATGTTGTCCAGTGTGTTGGTGAGTGTCCTTACAGAGCGAGATATTCTGTTTGCATAATCGCCGTATTCCGTGTCTTTTAAATCATTTGCCAATAGGCTTCCGAAGAGTTCTATGCTTCCGAGGGGATTTCTGATTTCATGCGCTATTTTCATGATGAGTTCTCCCATAGCTGTCAGTCTCATATTCCTTTCATTTTCCATTTCAAGATGCTTAAGTCTTGTAATGTCTTTGAATATGAGAACATGACCGATGATCTCTCCTTCTGTATTCTTTACATCCGAACGGGACACGAGGGCATAAAACGGCTTGCCGCTGTCAGGTTTTATTACATCATCATGTATCTGAGCATGTATGGATTCCCTGCCAATTACATCTGAAGCATTTATATTAAGAAGGCTCTCAGCTGCTTTATTTATTATACTTACCAGACCATTTTTATCAAAAAATATAACACCAACATCAATGCTGTCTAGTATGCTGTTAAGCAGTTGTTTTTTATATTCCACCTCTTCAGTTAAGAGCATAACTTTATTTTCAAGTGCGCTGTAATATTGAATAAGTGTAGCAGAGGCTGAATTAAAGCTCTTTATAGCTTTATTTAAAAGGTCAATATTTTGCTCTTTTTCCACTATCTCGGTCCCTCCAATTATTTTATTCCCCGATAATAACTCTTGCAGCCTCTGCAATTTCCCCTCCTTTAGCAGCAGCCTTTTTTAAGTGTTCCCTACTGCCTGTGAGTTTTCCATATTGATAATATGCCCACTGTAATTGTCTGGGTTCTTTTATATTGCTGTCAATCGCTTTTTTATAATAAAGCTTTGCGTTTCTATATTTTCCTTCTAAGTAAAAACAATCGGCTGCTTTGATTGAAGATATTGCATCTCCCATATCTGATGCCATAATATAATATTTTAAAGCCTTTGGTCTATTACCTGTTTTAAAATATAGGTCGCCAAGCCGTGCTGCTATTTTGTAATCCCTTGCAAGACCTACAATTCTTTCCAGATGCCTTATTGCACGGCTTAAGTTTCCTTCTTTTATTTCTATTTCTGAAAGCAGATGTGAAGCTTTAACCATATAGCGGGTGTCAAGCATTGCAATGCTTAAAAGTCTTTTTGCATCATCAAGCCTGCCTTCGGCTATCATTAATTCTGCTAAATATAAAGAGGCCTCTCCTCTAACATTGCCTTTTAATGCCCTTGAGAGTAATTGCATGCCCTCATGTTTTTTTCCGCCTGATAAAAGGTATCTTGAAGCCTCTAAAATAAAAGGCCTGTCAGGGGAAAGATGAGCGGAATATTTTAAGATATAATTAATGGCTTCAGGATTTTTGGCGGCTATAATTTTACTAAGCCTTTTTTCTATCTCAGATGACCTTAAATTTCTATCCCTCAAAAGGGCTAAAAAACGCAGGGTATTGCCAGTATCATTTTTTTTATCGTATAAATTAGCGATTTTTAACCTGAAGTTGTCTCCGGTTTCATATGGAAACAATTTAAGGCTTAGCTTAAGGGCATCATCTATTCTTTCTTCCTTTTCATAAACCTCTAACAATATCCTCTTTGCTCTGAGCCTCTCTATGCGTGAAGTTGGATTGTCTATTATATCTCTACAAATATTTTCAGCTTCTCTGAAATTACCGGCATTAAGATATATGCGGGCATTGTCAGTCCTTATATTCATTTTCTTTAAGTCTTCTTTTGAAATTTTATTGATTGTTTCTACTGCCTGTCTGTGCATACCTCTATTCTTATATATCATTGAGCGAATATAAAGGACGTGCGGGTCAGCATGGCGCAGTCTCGGACCTACGCCTTTTAGCAGTAACTCTGCCTGCGCCATCTCATTGTTTATTAAGGCTGCTTCAGCCATTCCTATGGCAGCCATTTCTATTAGGTTGCCTTTTACATTTCTAAAATATTGAACTGCGTTTGCTAATCTATTAAGGCGTAAAGAAACATAGCCTAAATAAAGATATGATTCATTTAAATACTCAGAGCGAGGGTAGTTAGATACAAGCCGCTTTATTACTTGATTAGCTTCGTAGTAATGCTTTAAATAATAATATGCCTTACCTCTTCCAAGCAAAGCCCTTTCAACCAAAGGTCCTTTTATTTCAGAAAGAATTATCTCCCTGTAAAGTCTCTTTGCCGCTATATAATTTTTTGCTTTTAGATATTCATCTGCTGCTTGTAGCTTTTCGTCCGCCGCAAATGCAGAGGATGAAAGACAAAAAATGAAAAGTAAAAGATAAAAAACAATGAAATTTACTATCTTTAACTTATTCTCTTTATGGCTTTTTATTTTTTTAGTTAAGAGCATAGCTATCCATTCTCTTACATGAAAAAAATGTGCCAGAATTACAGTAACCCCAAATCCCGATTTAGAAA
>DBNT01000089.1:0-7312 GCA_002299835.1 Nitrospiraceae bacterium UBA665
CCTGATTTTGCATTGGCGCACTTCAATCTCGGTGTGTCTTATGGCGAACTTGGCCGCTTTAGAGAGGAAATAGAAGCCTACAAGCAAGCAATTCGTATAAAGCCTGATTTTGTAGATGCGCACTACAATCTTGGTCTGTCTTATTTGGTAATTGGAGATAGGGGCGCTGCGCTGAATCAATATAAGATTCTTAAAGACTTAGATAGAGCTTCTGCTAATAAACTCTTTAATTTGATTTATAGGTAAGAGAAATGGTTTAACAAGCTTACTATGACACAAGTAACGACATAAGGGTCAGGTCTTGCTTTTTAGCATTTGAAGGAAAATTGAACGGATTTATTTTAAGAATGCCCGCAACAGACAGATAACATGGCGGAAAAGACTAACATCAAACAAGAACGTTATCTGCTCATTGCGGGCAAATAGAAAGGAAAATTTATGCTTGGAGATAAATTAATTGAAGGAGCTGTTAATAGCTATAACACAATTGCAAAAAAAATTATTGATTCCCTTGTTAATAAAGAAACCGACCTTGAAACACTTAATAGACTATACGAAGGATTAAAGGAACATCGAAAAACTATAAAACGACTTTTTAAAGAGAACCCTGTATTAGAGGTATATAAACCAGAAATAAGAAAAGTTATCAAAGAAATCAGAGATAATAATGATATATATAAAAAATTACCGATTCTTGATGAAGAAACAATTGATGACTATTATGAAGGAATTGATTATGTAGTAGATATTAATGGTGAATACGATTTAGAGAATTTCATATTGAGGCGTATGGAGGCTGGTGCAATAATAGTTGGCAAAGAATTACCGACTTCAATTATAAAGCTTTTCGATAAAATCAAAGAATGTTATATGTTTGGTCTCTATGAGGCTACAATTATTTTTTGCCGAGCATTAATTGAAGAAACTCTAAAAAGACATTACCAAATCAAGAATCCAAGAATTCCCAAATATACTATAGATAACATGCATCTTGATAAACTATTGGAGAAAATTGCTTTGCCTAAAGCGCTGAAGGATATGCTTTATGAAGTTAAAAATGATGCAAAAGTCTTTTTACATCGAGCAATGTTTGACGAAGTTGCAGTTCAAAAAATCAATATAAAGCATACTAAGGGTTCATTCTTTGTCAAAAAGAAAGATAATAAATCAATTCAACAAAAAGCTTTATCAGCTATAAGAGCGACTACTTCAATCATAGAAGAGGTTTTTAAATGAATGAACAAAATTTGCCCGCACGGAATATGTCAATGTGATAAAAGGGACACGTGTCCCTGTAGATTTGATTATAGGCAAGCTGGCCGGGGGTATGACTTACGAAAAAGTGATGACCGAATATGACCTTACTAAAGAGGATATATTAGCTGCCTTGGACTATGCCGCAAAGCACCTATCAGATGAAGAAGTCAGGGCTGTAGTTTAGAATGCTTAAATTTTTAATCGATGAGGATATGCCCCGCTCAACAGCTAAAATTCTCAAAAGCAGAGGTTATGAGGTCTTAGCGGGAATTGTTATTGCACATTTCCCCAATGAGATGCCTACTTTTGAGTTAAACAATCAAATCATCAAAGCCTTTGATACCATTTCAGAAACAGACTTTAATGGAAATCTTGGCTCTTTCTCAGATTAAGTGGGTAAATAGTATTCCCTCCCCCTTGACGGGGGAGCTTGCTATATTATAGTGAGGACGAGGGAGCTTAAAAAAGGCTAAGAATTAAATGGGACGGTTCTATTTATTAAATGATAAGCCCGCACCGGCAGATAACAGACTTACATTGCTTTAATTTGCTATAATTTGGCAAGGTAAACAAGGAGGTTAAAAAATGTATAGAACAGTTGGGTATATTGAAAAGGACATTGAAACAGGGTTATATGTGGCAGTTGTTCCTGGCATTCCGGGTGCTCACACTCAAGCTGAAACTTTGGATGAACTCCAGAAGAACCTTAAAGAGGTGCTTGAATTATGTTTGGAAGAAATGACACCAGAGGAAAAGGAACGATTGCCAGAGTTTGTGGGAATTCAACAAGTTGAGGTAGCAGTTTGAGCAAGCTTCAACTCATTGATGCTCAAACAATGGAGAAACTACTGTTTCTATTGGGCTTCAAAAAAGTTCGACAAAAAGGCAGTCATGCCTTTTACAGACATCCTGATGGAAGAACTACTACCTTACCGCATCATAAAGGAAGAAATCTTGCTCGACCTTTAATCAGAGAAATCTTACAAGATATAGATATGACCGTTGAGGAGTACGGACATTATTTAAGGGAAATATAAGTTCTGCCCGCAACGGTAGATAACAGAGTGCTTGAGGTAAACATCCAAAGGCTTCGCCCTTCTCAAGCACTCGTAACGTTAGCCGTTCATTGCAGGCAAGAATGTTAAAAACAACATGAGAAAACAATACAAAACTAAAAAAAGAAGTTGTGGATTGTGCAAACCTCACAAGAAGGGCTTGGACAACAGGTGGAAGACTAAGGACAGGGCCGGAATGAGTCGGGTGGAAAAAGAAATTAGAGAACACTTAAAAGAAAGATGATATAGCTATTATATTTGAACAAAGTAAGGCGGAAAAATATGGAGGCTCTATTTTACGGTGGCTACCGAATAAATGAAAATATCAGAGTCAGATTTGGTATAATTGGTTTAGAACGAACAGAGGAGGGAATCCATGAGTAAAAAGGAACTGCTTATAGATGAAATCGAGCAAGTCCCAGAGTTTCTTCTTGATGAGGTATTAGATTTTGTTCACTTCCTGAAGACAAAGTTAATTAAGGAAAGGTTCGATGCTGCTATTGCAAGTGAATCCTCTCTCAAAAAAGATTGGCTTAAACCAGAAGAGGATGAGGCGTGGCAAAATTTGTAAAAGGTGATGTTGTCGTTGTTCCATTTCCCTTTTCTGACCTAACCCAGTCCAAAAGGCGTCCTGCGTTAGTCATTTCAAAATTAGAAGGCGATGATCTGATTCTTTGCCAGATAACCAGTCAATCCATCAAAGACAGTTATGCAATCTTATAGGTGCATGGGGTCACCTATTTAAATGGGTGACCCCATTTCTTTCGCATTATACCCAAATCAAGCGATAATTTTCCAAACCCACATAAGTCCATAATCCGTGGGCAAGTAAATGTTTCTTTACGGATTATGGAATAGTTGAATGCAAAAGTATTCACATGGTAAGATTTAGTCTATGATGGCTTTGTTAATTTTAGTCATTGTCATGCTTGCTGTTACAGAATCTCAGGCTGATATATACCGATATGTATCAGAGGACGGTACGATACATTTTACCAATACTCCTTTGCATGGAGGAAACAAGGTTATTGCAAAAAACAAAGGGTCTTTAGAAAAAAATAGGACATATTTTAAAGGCAATAATCTTCGATATCTTGCAGAAAAAAAAGCAAGAAAGCACAATATCAGCCCCAGACTTATAAAAGCAGTTATAAAGGCTGAATCAAGCTGGAACCCTAATGCTGTATCTCCTAAAGGCGCTATGGGACTTATGCAGCTTATGCCTGCTACTGCATTCTATATGGACGTTGCAAATCCTTTTGACCCAGAACAAAACATTGATGGAGGCATAAGGTATCTCATATATTTACTGGATAAGTTTGACGGAAACCTTGCACTTGCCCTTGCTGCTTATAATGCAGGACCCGGGGTTGTAAAAAGGGTAAGGGGCATTCCGTCTATACCTGAAACAATTACCTATGTTAACAGGGTTATGTATTATTATGGCGGCACAAGAAACGTTGCTGCGGAACAGCCTTCATTAATAAAAAAACAAAAAGACAGAATCCACAGAATTGTTTTAAGCGATGGTACGGTGCTTTTTACTAATTCGGTTTTTCCAACCGGTTTGTATAATGACCATAATCCGTAAGCAAGCAAAGCAGGCATGGCTTCAAAGCCTTTAGAAAGTGTTTGTTTATGTGCAGACGAAAGATTAAAAATGCATCATCCATCAAGTAACCACCGATGGTGATGACGGAAACAAGATAATGTTATTTCAAGTGCGGCGTCTAAAGGCTTTTCAGCCACACCTGCTTTGCTTTTGCAAATGTTTTTTTACGGATTATGGTAATGAATAAATGATTTAAGCATGACAATGAAACCAGAAAAAATAAAGGAAGAGATTTTTGCATTAAAGGAAAAGACAAACGCAATTATCCTTTCACATAATTATCAGAGAGGCGAGGTGCAGGATATTGCCGACTTTGTGGGTGATTCACTGGAGCTTTCCAAAACAGCGTCAACCATTGATTGCGATGTAATAGTCTTTTGCGGTGTGCACTTTATGGCTGAAAGCGCCTCTATACTTTCGCCTGATAAAACAGTGCTTCTGCCCGAACTTGACGCCGGATGCCCTATGGCTGATATGATTCAGGTGAGTTTACCAAGAAAGGTATGGAAGACATTTCCCGGTTATGAAGTTCAACCGTCATTTGTCTTCCCGCATGAATTCACCCTGCGTGACATTAAAGCCAAATATCCGGGTGTTCCTGTTGTTGCGTATGTAAATACTACTGCAGATGTAAAGGCAGAGAGTGATATATGCTGCACATCTGCCAATGTAGTAAAAATTATAGAATCCCTGCCGGATGAAAAGGTAATATGCATACCTGACAGAAATCTCTCGATGTGGGCTGCTAAAAATACAAAAAAGCAGGTGATAACATGGGACGGTTTTTGTCATGTGCATGACAGGGTGACAAAACAGGACGCTATCAGGACAAAGCAAGAGCATCCAGATGCCATTTTGATGGCGCATCCTGAATGCAGGCCTGAGGTTTTGGAGCTTGCCGACCATGTGACTAGCACATCGGGCATGTTGAGATTTGCAAAGGCATCTGATGCAAAAGAATTTATTGTCGGCACAGAAATCGGCATTATGCATAGATTAAAAAAAGAGAATGCTGACAAGATTTTTTACCCATTAAGAAGGGATATGATTTGTCCTAATATGAAAAAGACCACTCTTAATAGTGTATTAACCGCTCTCAGAGAGATGAAAAATGTAATTAAGGTGCCAGAAGAGATAAGAATACCTGCCAAAAGGGCGCTGGACAGAATGCTTATGATTTAATTCTAAAAAACATATATATTGGAGGCATGGACAGATAAAACTCTTTACAATTCGCAGTTTATAAAAACAATCCAGTGAATTAGCCTTTTATTTTTTTATTTGATATGTTGTTTTTACGAGCCTCAATAATGTGGCGACGCAAAGCCTTTTATCTGTCCATGCCTCCAATATTTCTTTTAATCGTAATTTTGTGCTGACTAATCTTATGACATTAAAAGAAAAAATCATCCAAAAAATAAAGTCAGAAGGCCCTATCAATTTTGAAACCTTTATGGAAATGGCTCTTTATAGCGAAGGACTGGGCTATTATGCGAAGGACTCCATAAAGATAGGCAGGGCAGGCGATTTCTACACGAGCCCCCATCTCCACTTTATATTCGGCGCTATGCTGGGCAGGCAGATGGAAGAGATGTGGGCGTATATAGGCAAGCCCGATGTCTTTAATGTTGTTGAAATAGGGGCAGGAATGGGCTATCTTGCAAAGGATATGCTTGAATATCTCCAGAAGAAGAAGTCAGAAGCAAGAAGTCAGACAGGGTCCCCAGAAAGTCGAAGACTTTCTGGGGCAGAGATGACAGAAGAAAATCTTTTTCAATGCCTTAAATACACAATCGTTGAACTGAATCCAACGGTAAAAGAAAAACAAAGAGAACTGCTTTCGGAATTTTCTGATAAGATTGAGTGGGTCTCTCACCTTCATGACCTAAAACCTGTTACAGGCTGTTTTTTGTCTAATGAACTTCTTGACGCCTTTCCTGTAAGGGTTGTTGAAACCGACAACGGGCTTAAGGAGATATATGTGTCGGTAGATGAAGACAGTTTTGTTGAACTGAAAATGCCGTGCAGCAATGAGATTAAAGAATACTTCAATGAATTTAATATCAGCCTGCCAGAAGGATACAGAACCGAGGTCAATCTTAAAATCAAAGACTGGCTTAAAGAGATCAGTAATAAAATTTCCAAAGGTTTTATATTGACAATTGACTATGGCTATACTGTAGTGGATTATTACAGCGAAGTCAGAAACAGGGGAACTTTGCTTTGTTATTATAAACATCAGATAAACGAAGACATTTATCAGAATATTGGGCAAAATATGGGGCAAAATATCGGGGAGCAGGACATGACAGCCCATGTTAATTTTTCATCTCTTAAAAAATGGGGCGAAGAAATGGGTTTGACCACTGTAGGATTTTGTCCACAGGGAACATATCTTGTGTCTTTAGGAATTGATGAGGTTATTAAAGAACTTTATGGCGACTCCCCTGATTTTTTTGATATAGCCAAGATTAAAGGCTTAATACTCCCGCAGGGAATGGGAGAGTCTCACAAGGTAATTGTCATGTATAAAGGCAGGGACAATATGGCTCTTAGAGGATTTAGATTGAGAAATCAGATAAAATATTTATGATATTCCTTAAATTTATTCAGGCTTTTCAAAACATCTTCAGGTGAATGTGCTTCTATTGTATAAATACAGTTATTGTCTTTCAGAGCAGAAAATAGCATCTCAAAGTCAAAGCTCCCGTCACCCATTGGCCGGTGCTGATCTGCGCTTTTATCGTTGTCGTGCAGATGGAGTTCAATGATATACGGTTTAAGGGCGTCAAGCCATTCATGAAGAGAAACCCTTGTAAAGAGGTTACAATGTCCGGCATCAAAGCATATCCCAAAACTTTCGGAGCTGATATTTTCCATTAATATTTTTAAATTTGAAGGTTCATCCTCAAAAATATTTTCAATCGCTATTTTTGTGCCTATGTGTTTAGCCCGCTTGATTAAAGGCTTCCATGTCTCTATGCTTTTTTGAAGCCATGGCTCTATCTTTAAGGCATATTTCCATTTTTCATAACCTGAATGAAATACAATACTCAAAGGTTTCAGCATCTCAGCAATATCTAATACTTGATTAAATCTCCTAACAGTTGCGTCTCTTGCAAAGAAATCTATTGCTCCGGGCGACAGATCTATAAAAGGCGCATGTATAGACAGTGAGGGGTTGTAGTGCAGAATATTTTTTAATCTACTAACAGAAGCTCTATTAATGCGGTCGAGGCTGTCTGAATTAAAGTATATCTCAAGATTCAGCCTGTGCTTATTAATAAGATTGACATGTTCTTCTATCTTCTCATATGGCACATGCACATGAGGCTCATGCATTTTTATCATGCAGCTACAGCCTCTGTTTTTGTTTCGGTTTTTGTTT
>DBNT01000089.1:7665-15383 GCA_002299835.1 Nitrospiraceae bacterium UBA665
TTTGTTTCGGTTTTTGTTTCTTTTTTTGTTTCGGTTTTTGTTTCTTTTTTTGATTCTGCTGTTTTTTTATCCGGTGCATCTTTTTCAGAGGCCATCGCATTTTTTCTTTCTGAAGAGGCGTAGTCTGTTACATACCAGCCTGTTCCTTTGAGAACAAAAGATGTGTTTGATATGAGTTTTTTCATTTCTCCGCCGCAGTCAGGGCATGTGGTTAAAAGTGCATCGCTGAACTTCTGCATCACCTCATGATTTTTATTGCACTTTAGGCATTCGTATTCGTATACCGGCATATGCACACCTCCTAAAAATGTGGTTGAAAATATGATTTTTTTGCTTCGTGGAAATTTAATGCGAATTGTTTCTGTAGTAAATATATTAAACAAAGTCTTTTTGTGTTGTCAAATTCATCAATCCTCATGTGCTAAAGTTTCCTGCTGTATTAATGGAGGACTTGCTTAAAGCAGCAGGTTTAATTACACTATTCCTTAAATCTCATTTGACTGGTAAATATGTCTATACCATATTCCGTAAAGAAACATTAGCATAAGCAAAGCAAGTGTGGCTGCTTTGCTTGATTACGGATTATGGTCTATACCAAGTGCCAAAAACTCAAGTAAAATAAGTCTGTTATGCGTTCACTTTTAAAATTATTTGCAGATTTTTCTGAAAAAGAAGGCTTTGCAGCCAATTCATTCATTGTAGGCGGCACTGTAAGGGATATTATTTTAGGGAAAGAGTTAAAAGACATAGATATAACTGTAAAAGGAGATGCAGTAAACATCGCAAAAAAGTTTGCTGAAAAAATTAATGCTTCCTTCGTACTTATGGATAAAGACTTAGGAATTGCCAGGGTGGTAAAGAATGCAGAGTTTATAGATATTTGTCTGATGAGAGGAAACACAATCTATGATGACCTTGCAGATAGAGACATAACCATAAATGCAATGGCAATACCACTCAAAGACAGTGTCAAAGTGTCAAAGTGTCAAAGTGTCAAAGACTCTGATGCTCTGATCAAAGACAGTGTCAAAGTGTCAAAGTGTCAAAGTGTCAAAGACTCTGATACTCTGACACTTGGCAACTCTGACACTTCACTCGTTAGTCAGATTATTGATCCTTTTGAAGGAAAAAATGACTTGTTGAATAAAATAATCAGAATGTTGTCGGAGGACAATCTTACAAAAGACCCACTGAGAATCCTCAGAATTTACCGCTTTGCTCTATCACTTAACTTTTCCATAGAAGATAATACACTAAATTCAACTCAAAGGCTTGCGCCATTAATAGCCTCTGCCGCTGTAGAGAGAATCGCCGAGGAACTGAGATATATTGTCAGGCTTGATGATTCCTACAAAACAATGAAAGCCTTGATGGACAACAGAATTCTTATAAATATCTTTCCTGAAGTTAAGGAGGAGTTTAGGGTTCAGAGTTTAGACTTATATAGAAAAGTTGAGGAAATTTTGAACAATCCCTCCCACTTCTTGCTTCCCACTTCTTGCTTCCCACTTCTTACTTTTAAAAAGATATGCTTAAAGCTATCCACCCTCTTTCATGATCCTGATACAGCCAAACAGTCAGCTATACGGTTAAAGATGTCAAGAAAGGAAGTTGAGTTCATCCATGAAATGGTGCTTAACCGCAGCAAGATTTTAAGTTCTTATAAAGAAATAGAGGGGATGGCAGATGAAACTAATATCATCGGACTTTTAAAGGAATTCCGTGACGATGTATATCCATTGATAATACTCTCCATAGCACAAAAACCTTCCATCGTAGACTTCTGCAAAGAGGTTATAAATATTTATGAAAATGCATTTAAACCAAGGGCATCGCTGCTTCCCATTATTACAGGCAATGACCTTGTAAATACATTCAATTTGAAGCCGTCGCCGTTATTCAAAAAAATATTAGCTGCTATTGAAAATATGGCATTAGAAGGCAAGATAAATACAAAGGAAGAGGCGATAAAGACAGTCAGGGAAATGCTATCCCTTTAGCCTCTCATACACCTCTTCAAACTGAGATGCTGTTTCCTTAAACGCCTTCAATACCTGAGGGTCAAAGTGATAGGGTATTGTCCTGCCATCGCCTTCAGTTATAATTTTATATGTCCTCTCATGGTCATAGGCAGGCTTATACACCCTTGCGTTTCTTAATGCGTCATACTGATCTGCAATGTTTGTTATCCTTCCTTCAATTGGGATATCTTTGTCTTTTAAACCACGGGGATAACCGCTTCCATCCCACCTTTCATGATGCGTAAGGGCGATGTTTTGCGCTATAGAAAACCTTATGTTTTCACCGATTATCTTTGCCCCATAGAATGTGTGAGTCTTCATAATTTCCCATTCCTCATCTGTAAGTTTTCCGGGTTTTCTCAGAATATCAGGATGAATATGAACCTTTCCGACATCGTGAAGGGGCGACTGAATGCGAATGGCATCTATAAACTTTTCAGGCATTTTAAGTCTTTTTGCAATTATCGCGAAATATTCCCCTACTCTCATAATATGATTTCCTGTATCCTCATCATTTGCTTCTGCCGCCCTTGCGAGAGCATATACGGTATATTCAAATGAATCCTCTGTCTCTTTAACCTGCCCTGCTAATGAACGCAAAAACAATGTCTGCATCACAAGGTTATTTATAACTGATGCATCATAATTCGTTACATCCCTGCCATAATTAAGGGCCAGGATGCAAATTTCTGAACTCAGATACCCTGCCATGTTTGTAACCAAAATCCTTGCAGATTGAAGCCTCTCAATAAATGCACGGATATCACCCTTCATAAGGTCGGCGCTATTATAAAAAATCATTTGAGAAGTGCCTTCATCTAAAAGAGCGAGAACATGCCGGAGGTCAATTTCAAAAACTCTTCTCTGCAATTCTTTAAAGACATACTGATATTGATACCACCGCCATTTACTTGATTCATTGAAACCTATAATTACAATTTCAGGGCTTTCAGGCATATCGCTTTTCTGCCTTATGATTTGCCTTACAATATCATCAATGGTTGATATAAAATCAAATCTCAAAGGGTTGAATCTCTGAATAATCCTTTCCCCATATGATGTAAGACTAACAATATTATGATACGCATGGTTGAGCTTGTCATTAAGGTCTTTGACCTTTAAAAGCATCTTCACCCTTGCCAGCACTTCTGCCTGATCAAAAGGCTTAGATATGAAGTCCTCTGCTCCTGCCTCTATGCCCTTAATCCTGTCCCCTGTAGATTTCAGGGCGGTAATCATCACCACAGGGATATTCCTGTATTTCTCATCGCTCTTTAATGCCTTGCACGCATCAAAACCGTCCATAACAGGCATCATAATATCAAGGAGGATGATGTCTACAGGTTGCTCCTGCACTTTTTCCAGAGCCTGTTTGCCGTTTTCAGCAGTGATAACCTCATAGCCTTTTGCTGAAAGAAGAATCTCCAGCAGCCGCAAGTTTTTAGGCTCATCATCTACACAAAGGACTTTTGGTTTAATGAAAGTCATATCCCTAAATGCCTCCTTATCATCGCTGTCAGCGTATGTATGTCTACCGGCTTGGAAATATAATCGTCCGCACCTGCTGATAGAGCTTTTTCTCTATCACCCTTCATTGCATAAGAGGTTACAGCAATGATTTTTATGTCTTTGGTTTCAGGATCATTTTTAATGATTTTTGTTGCAGTCAGGCCATCCATTTTAGGCATCTGAAGATCCATCAATACCAGATCAGGATTTTGCTCCTTTGCAAGCCTGATGCCCTGTTCGCCGTTTTCAGCCTCCAATATTTCACATTGAAGCGGCTTTATTATCATTCGCATCAACACCCTGTTCTGCTCATTATCTTCAATTATCAGAATTTTCTTCGTCATATCCTTACCCCTCCTTTGTGTGCTGCTTAATCGGTATAACAAATGTAAACCTGCTCCACTTGCCGTATTCGCTCTCTGCCCGGATACTTCCGCCGTGAAGCTCCACAAGCCTTTTTGTCAGCGCCAGCCCAAGCCCCGTGCCTTCGTAATTTCGGGTAAGTGTAGATTCAAGCTGCCAAAAAGACTGAAAGAGCTTTCCCATGTCTTCCTGCTTTATCCCTATGCCTGTATCTGAAACAGAAATCTCTATAAGATCTCCGTCTATTTTCGCCTTGACGAATACACTTCCTCCGTCTGGCGTGAACTTTACAGCATTGCTCAGTAGATTGAACATTATCTGCTTGAGCTTTCTCTCATCCGCCTCTATATCTATCTCTATATCGGCATCAGGCTCTATCTCAAGGCTCAGGTTTATGCCGTGCTTCATCGCCTTTTCTTTCAGCATAATCATTGAATTATTTAAAATATCTTTAAGGCTGAATGTTGAAAGTTCAAGCTCCAGCTTGCCTGATTCAACTTTTGAGAGGTCAAGGATATCATTTATGAGACTCAACAAGTGTTTGCCAGATGAATGAATATAGCCAACCAGTTCTTTTTGTTCCGGGGTAAGTTCGCCGCTGATTCCAGACATCAATAGGTCAGAAAAACCAATTACCGAATTAAGAGGGGTTCTCAATTCATGGCTCATATTTGCAAGAAAATCAGATTTTGCCTTGTTTGCTTCTTCTGCCTCTGCCTTTGCATTTTCTGCCTCTTTTGTCCTTTCTCTGACCTTTTCATCGAGATTTTCAATCAGTTTTATGTTTTCATTAAAGACCGACCTTAGCGTCTGAGCCATTTGATTGACGGTCCTTGATAGATTCCCTATCTCATCTTTTGTCTTTACCTCAAGCCTGACATCAAAATCACCTTTCTCAATCTTCTCTGCTGCATCCTTAAGCTTCAGTGCAGGCTTGATAATGCCCTGTCTCAAATAGAGAATAATAAAGCCTGCTACAGCAACGAAAAATCCAGAGGTATAAATCCTGAAAGTGTCAAAATCCTTTATATTTTTTTGATGTCGCTGTTCAATGTAATTCACCACTGCATCTATCCTATCTACATGAGTGTTCGCAAATTGATAATACTCTATTGCCTTGAGTCTATCAGGACTCTCTAACAAACCCTGAACAAATGGTTTTTGAATCTCCTGCCATATATTTATTAATTTATCTATTTTTTCAACTACCTCTTTATCCTTTTCAGCCTTTAATTCGTATTCCTTGCTTCCATCCCTGAGTGCATGCAGCATGTCTTCATACAAATTAATATCTTCCTTTGTATGTTTGATAAGAGATGTCCTTTCTGTAGATTGCGGCATGTCTGAAATCAGGAGAAGATGCCCTGCTATTTTCATTGTAAGCATCCTCTGCATCCCTGCAATGTTAATCCTCTGGGCTTCACCTTTTATGTGATGAATAAAGACATAACTGGCAGTGATGTAACTGCCAATGAATATAAGCAGGATGACGCCCATGAAGATGAATTTTGATATAAGGGAATGAAATCTAAGCATTAGCTACCTCCACATTTTTTGACCCCCTGATGAATAAATCCTATCTCATAAAAAAATATGTTGTCAAGCTTTTTGGCAAAACAAAAATGCAGGATATCCTAATCACAGGGCTTTTTCTTGCGTACTTCTACGATGTAGTGTCCTTGCGTAATAGAAATATAAGTAGCATCAGCGGCGGTGGGCACGCCGTCGCCTGCAGCCGATTGTTTGGCAATTCACTTGGGCCAAAGGATGAAGAGATAAACGCCGTATAGGGCAAGGAGTGTGGCTCCTTCAAACTGGTGAAGCAAACGCCCTGTGTAAAGCAAGGGGATCAATAGGATAGTGAAAATAATCATCATAGTATAATCTAAACTCGATATACCAGGTGCGTAAAGCGGTGAGACCATAGAGGCTAACCCCAATATCGCAAGAATGTTGAAGATGTTTGATCCAACGACATTCCCGATAGCGATGTCAGGCTGCTTGCGGACAGCCGCAACCAAGGATGTTGCGAGCTCCGGCATGCTAGTTCCGGCGGCCACAATTGTGAGACCAATCACCGCCTCACTCACGCCCAAAGCCTTGGCCAGGACTACTGAATGATCGACGAGCAGATGTGACCCGAGCACGAGGACTCCCAAGCCTGCCGCGATGAAGGCAACATCAATGCCCCAGTGCCGAAAAACCAATGGCACAGAAACATTGCTTTGATTCTCAGTGCCTGCTCTACGCCCAAGGACGATATTCATCCATGTGTAGGCGACAATTCCTGCAAAGAGCAGTAATCCCTCAACATGTCCAATGGTATGATTCAGAAGCAGGAAAGGCAGCAGGAGAGCCACCCCTAAGGCAATCGGTGCGTCGATTTTAATGATTTGCGAATGAACTGGAATTGGACACACCAATGCTACAAGCCCTAAAATCACTCCGATGTTGAAAGAATTCGAGCCGACAATATTACCGACCGCAATATCGCCTTGCTGGGACAAGGCTGCCTTGACGCTTACCACTAGCTCCGGAGAGCTGGTTCCAAACGCAACAATGGTAAGGCCCACCATCAGGCGACTAATCCCGGCTCGGAGGGCGAGTGATGCGCTGCCTTTCACAAGGACCTCGGCTCCAACAAAGAGAAGGAAGAGAGCAAAGGCTATATATGCAAGGTTGACGATCATCTATCTATATCGTTGTGAAATTTATAATATGCCGCGCAACTTCCCTCTGTACTCACCATGCAGGCGCCGACCGGCTTTTCAGGGGTGCATGACTTACCAAAAAGAGGACATTCAGAAGGAATTTTAACGCCTCTCAACACCAAGCCGCACAGACATCCTTTAGGCTCTTCAACCTCATCCACATTTATCTCAAAAACAAATTCAGCATCCCTGTGTTTATATTTATCACGCAATCTGAGGCCGCTATCCGGCAGCAGCCCGATACCCCTCCAGTAACTGTCAGCCGGCTCAAAATACTTGTTAATGAACTCAACAGCCTTAGGGTTGCCGGCTTCTGTAACAACGCTTTTATGCTGGATTTCGACTGTAGCCCTTCCCTCTGCAATCTGGTTAAGCAGCATTGTTATTCCTGCAAGTATATCATCAGCGCTGAAACCTGTTATAACACAGGATTTCTTATATTTATCACTTATTGATTTATAAGGACTGGCTCCTATTATTGTGCTGACATGACCAGGCAATAAAAAGCCGTCTATTTTAACCTCGCCGGACTGTAATAAAACATTAAGGGCTGGAGGCACAAGCTTGTGAGCGGAATATATAAAGAAATTGTTTACCCCTGCCATTTCAGCTTCAAATATTGTTCCTGAAGCAGCAGGCGCTGTTGTCTCAAATCCTGCTGAAAAAAATACTATTTTTTTGTCCTTATTTTCAGCGGCAACTTTTAAGCAGTCCATTGGAGAATAAACAACCCTAATGCTTGCTCCTTCTGCCTTTGCCTCAGCTAATGATTTTCTTCCCCCTGGAACGCGCATCATATCGCCAAATGTGCATAAAATCACATCAGCGAGCATAGAAAATGCAATGGCTTTATCTATGTCTTTAATTGATGTCACGCACACAGGACATCCTGGACCGCTCAGCAATTTCAAGCCGTCAGGCAGAAGACTTCTAATGCCATGTTTGAATATTGCTACTGTATGCGTGCCGCAAACCTCCATTATGGACAACGGCCGTCCTATTTTTTTATATAGTTTATTTATTAAGTCAATCATAGGTCAAAACTATAATCCGTAAAAAACATTTACATAAGTAAAGCAGGCATGGGTGAAAAGCCTTTAGCGGCGATACATTA
>DBNT01000147.1 GCA_002299835.1 Nitrospiraceae bacterium UBA665
TTAAACGCCCCTTATCAAAGGGGGTTAGAGGGTTCTCTTCCCCCCACCCTTGCGGGAGGGGGCGAGGGGGAGGGGTAAAGGGAGAGAACAGTTTTAGAATTTCTAAATCGGGATTTGGGGATTATGGGACTTGTGACTTATGATGGGTTATAATAATAATAAATCGTCATAGGGGGAGTAAAAAATGGTAGATGAAGATAAAATGCATGCAAATACGAGGGAATTTTCGAGGGTTGATGCATATATACCACTGCAAGCCCGTTTGGTGCCAAAAGATGAACGGCAAAACATACGGTCTAAAGTATCGGGCGAAGCAGCTATGGCAGAATTCCGGACACTGACCGATGTAGAAGATAAGGCGCTGTCAGACTGGCTGACGATGTTGAATACCAAACTTGATGCAATTATCAACATGCTCACTTTCCAGCGAGAGGGTATTTCTGCATTGCCGTTTGTAAAAGTAGATATTAGCGGCGCAGGTTTAAAGTTTTCATCCCCTGAAAAATATAATCACAGAGATATCCTTGAGCTTAAGATGCTGCTACCCATGATGCCCCCCGTTGCCCTTTATGTGTATGGAGAGGTTATAAAAGTAGAAAGCAGTATGAACGGCTTTGAGATTGCTGTAAAGTTCATTGCAATGGATGAAGATATAAGGGATGAGATAGTAAAGTTTGTTTTCAAAAGGCAGAGGGAAATACTGAGGGAGAAGAGAAAGTAAGAAGTAAGAAGGAGAAATTATTAGATGCTTGCAATAATAGGCACATTTATAGTTACGGTTGCAATATTCGGCGGCTATCTTATGCAGGGCGGTAATCTGTCAGTCCTTTGGGCGCCTGCCAAGATAATTATGATATTTGGCGCTGCTATAGGCGGACTGATATTAGGCTCCCCGGCCAAGGTTTTAAAGGCAGTTTTTGCTTCTGTAGGTAAAATTCTTGCCGGCAAATCATATTCTAAGCCGGATTATATGGAAGTCCTGATGCTTCTCAGTGAAATATTTGCAAAGATAAGGAAAGAGGGTCTCGTTTCCATAGAAGCAGATGTTGATAATCCCGAGTCCAGTCAAATCTTCAGCAAGTATTCAAAATTTCTTAAAAATCATCATGCGGTGGCTCTGCTTACTGATACATTAAGAACGGTTATGACAACCAGCATAGCGCCCCATGAACTTGAATCCTTAATAGATAATGAACTTGAAGCACACCATGAAGAAGCGCTAATTCCGTCTAAAAGCATGGCTACTATGGCGGAGGCATTTCCTGGAATAGGAATTGCGGCTGCTGTTTTAGGCGTGGTTATTACAATGCAATTTCTTGATCAGCCTCCTGCAATTCTTGGCCCAAAGGTCGGCGCTGCCTTATTGGGCACATTTTTGGGCGTCATGCTTTGCTATGGTTATTTTGCGCCTATGGCAAAGAGTCTGGAGTATATTGCGGCCGAGGATAAGGATTATTTGAATGTGATAAAGACATCTCTTGTTGCGTTTGTTGGCGGCGCTGCTCCGCAGATAGCAGTTGAATTCGGCAGGAGGGTTATACCCGGAAATGTTAAACCTTCATTTGTAGAGGTAGAAGAAGCAATAAGACAACTGAAAAAATAGTGTCAGTGTTAGTGTTTAGTGTCAAAGTGTCAAAGTCTCTGATACTCTGATACTCTGATACTTTGACACTTTCTTTAACTATGGCTAACAAAAAATCTACAATAATTATCAAAAAAATAAAAAAAGGCCACGAGGGGCATCATAGCGGTGCGTGGAAGGTCGCATATGCTGATTTTGTGACAGCAATGATGGCTTTTTTCCTTTTGATGTGGCTTCTTGCAATGGTTTCTCCAGAAAGAAGGGCAGCGCTTTCAGATTATTTTAAATATTTCAACATATTTGAAAGTCCAGGTGAAACTTTTATGATGGAAGGACAGCCTCAAATGTTACAAGAGCCAGTTCCCCAGGCAAAGACAGCCCCTCATCCTCTGGAAGTAGGCATCGAGATTTCACCGGAGGATTTGAAGGGAAGACTGAAAAAGGCCATTGAGGAAAAATTGCAGGCGCTACAGGATCAAATTATTGTAGATGTATTTGAAGGCGGAGTCAGAATACAGATTGTAGATATGGTTGGCAAGGAAATTTTCCGCATTGGTAGTGCAGAAATGACCCCTATCGCCAGAGAGATAGTAAAAATTGTTTCGGAGAATATAAAAGATTTACCGAACAGGATAGCTGTAGAAGGACACACCGATGCATCACCATTTGTAGGGGGTAAGATAACGAACTGGGAGCTTTCTACTGATAGGGCTTCTTTTGCCAGAAGGGAACTCGAAAGAAATGGCATAGACCCTGAAAAAATAGCGAGGGTTGTAGGATATGCTGATACTGAGTTATTAATTAAAGATAATCCAAGAGACCCGAGAAACAGAAGGATAAGTATTATTCTCCTTCAGCCTAAACATAAGGAGCAGACAAATCTCATTCAGTAAAACCCAGATTAGAATCTCCACTAACCCCTGTCTGCGTGCGGACACGCACAGGCAGGCATCTTTTTCAAAGAGGGGAACTTTAAATATCTCCCTCTTATTAAAGGGCGAGGGGAGATTTTACGGTGAATAAGCTTCTGTCTATGTGTCAAGATGAAAAACAAATTATTCCTTAAAAAACAACTGCTTTACTGCTCTATTATTGCACTGCTTTTTTGTTACTTTGCTACAGCAAGCTATGCTGCCGAGATTTCCGCTATTAATGTAAACATAAGTAACAATGATATTTATGTTACGGCTTCTGTAAGGCTTGACTCAAAAATTATGAATGACTTACAAGAAGGGCTGTCAAAGGAGTTTGTTTTTTATATAGACCTCTTTAGGAGATGGGGAATTTGGCCCAATGAGTTTGTTACAGGAAAAAGACTTACGAAAATGCTGATGAGCAATCCGATAAGGCGTGAATATACTGCTGTAAGCATAGAAGGCAATATTCATACAGAAAAAAGATTCCGCAGCATGGACTCTATGGTAGAATGGGCAACAAATTTTCAGAACATAAAATTAGCAAATATACGGCAACTTGAAAACGGCACTTATTTTGTCAGGTTTACTGCAGAATCCCGCATAAGAAGGCTGCCTCCGGTTGTAGGACACTTTCTTTTCTTTGTGCCTGAAAAAGAATTCAATGTATCAAAAAACTCTTTGCCATTTGAAATAAACTATAAAGGATTACGGCAATGAAACTGCTTAAATATTTACTGATAATGCTCTGCGTGCTGCTGTCTTTAGCTTTAATAATATTCATAGGATTTTATTTTACAAAAACACCCTTTTTAGATCTTACAACAAGACTCATTTTTACAGGCATCTTCACTGTAAATGTCATTGCGCTTCTTGTCCTCATATTTTTTGTGGGTAAAAATCTATTCAGACTTTATACTGAAAGGCGATACAAAGTAGCAGGCCACAAGTTCAGAACAAAACTGATGTCCATATTTGTTATTCTTACTTTAATACCCTCTATTTTTCTCTTTGTTGTTGCAAGTGGACTGGCAAGTAATTATATCAACCGCCTCTTTTCTGAGGAGATGAAAGAACCCTTTACTTACTCAATTGGCCTTGCAAGGGCATTTTATGACCTTGAAAGAAGCAGGGTATTGACCGCCGCAAGAGAGGCCAAAAACAGACAATCTAAAAACCTGAGATTAGAAAATAACAGCATTGCTGGGCTAAGTATTTACAAATATACTGCATTGCCTGTAAACGCAAGTGATACTATTAAAGATGCGTTTAACGGCAAGGAAGGCACAGAAATAATCTCACAAGATGCAGGCGATATTGTAAGGGCTGCTGTTCCGTATTTCATGCCGGATTATCAGAAAAGAGAGCAAAAAGACAATATCATCGGCGTAATTGTTGCAGAGACCATGCTGCCTAAGACAATTTCAGAAAAGTCCGAAAGAATTAGATACCTGCATGAAGACTATCTAACGCTTGAATTATTCAAAGAACCTTTAAGACTCAATTATATGATAGCATTTGGCTTTTTAGCTCTCATGATAGTTTTCACTGCCCTTTGGATTTCATTAAAAATATCAAGTGGCATTACTGTGCCGATACAAAGCCTTGTGCTGGCACAAGAGCAGGTTGCATCTGGCGACCTTGATGTCAGAGTTGATGAAAAAAGTAAAGACGAAATCGGACTGTTGACTAATTCATTTAATCAGATGGTCAGGCAATTGAAAGACAATAAAGAATCACTTCAAAAAGCCTACATAGAGTCAGACAGTAGAAGGCTATATCTGGAAAACATACTGCAAAACATTAATTCAGGTGTAATATGCCTTGATGCTGGAGGTATGGTGCTGACAATAAACAAGGCTGCATGTGATATATTGGGCATAGCAGAGAAAGATGCAGTGGGCATGAAGTATATGGAATTTATTTCACGCCTTAATTCCCCTGATTTAGCAGAAATGGTTAAGGAAATAGAGGGGCGTGAGATAAGGGATATAAAAAAGGCAATCAAGGCAAATATTAATGGCAAGATATTTGATCTCAGGGTTTATATGTCTGGCATAAGGGAAACCGTTACTTCAAAGCCTATAGGAATGCTCGTTGTCTTTGATGACTTTACCGATGTAGTGAAGGCGCAAAAAATGGCAACCTGGCAGGAGGTGGCAAAAAGACTTGCACATGAAATAAAAAACCCTCTTACTCCTATAAAGCTGTCCGCAGAAAGATTGATAAAGAAATGGCAGCAAAAAGACGAAGACTTTGATTCAGTTTTTGAAAAATCTGCAAAGACTATTATTATAGAAGTAGACAGCATGAAAAAACTGGTAGATATATTCTCCAGATATGGCAAAATGCCTGAAGTCAACAAGTCCCCTGCAAATATAATAGAACTAATAGAATCTGCTGCTTCTCTTTACAGGGGTTTTAAAGATATAAAAATACATATCTCTGCCCAAAACGATATTGCTGCGGTTAATATTGATTTTGAACAGATAAAAAGGGTTTTTATCAATATCATAGACAATGCTATAAAAGCCATGAACGGCAAAGGAGTTATTGATATTTCTGTAAAAGCAAATAAATCTGTTGTGACGGTTGACATAGCCGATACGGGACCTGGAATAAGTGATGAAGAAAAAGACAAATTGTTTTATCCTTATTTTTCAAAGACAAAAGATGGCACAGGTCTTGGTCTTGCTATTGCCCACAAAATACTTATGGACCACAGCGGAAGGATACTGGTCATGGATAACACTCCCCGCGGAAGTATTTTTACTGTGGAAATACCGATTTAAGCAATTAAGTAATTAAGTAAATGAGTCAATGACCGTAATCCGTAATTATGGAAAGCAGGCACGGCTTTTCAACCATGCCTGCTTTCCTCCTGTAAGCATTTGGCTGCGGATTATGGTAATGACTTAATGACTTAATTTATTGAGGTGTAATAATGCCCAAAGGGACTATACTTGTAGTAGACGACGAAGCAGGAATAAGGGAAAGCTTATCTGGAATATTTGAAGATGAAGGATATAATGTTATAACTGCCTCATCAGGAGAGGAGGCAGTTATAATTACAGATGAAAACATACCAGATATTGTTTTTTTAGATGTCTGGCTGCCTGGCATTGACGGGATAGAAACACTAACAAAATTTAAGGAGCTTTATAGCGATATTCCTGTGGTTATAATTTCAGGACATGGAAATATAGAATTAGCCGTCAAGGCAATAAAAATAGGCGCTTATGATTTTTTAGAAAAACCGCTGTCATTAGAAAAGGCATTGATCGTAGCCAAAAGAGCGCTTGAACGCAAAAACCTTGAAGAAGAAAACCGTGCCTTAAAAGCAAATCTGTTTAAGAAATATAAATTAATTGGTGATTCATCAAAAATAAGACTTCTTATACAGCAAATTGAAATGGCAGCAAATAGTAGTAGAGTTCTTATTCTTGGAGAAAGCGGCAGCGGCAAAGAACTTGTTGCCAGGCTCCTGCATGAAAAAAGTCAAAGGACTCAAGGACCGTTTATAGAGGTTAACTGTGCTGCTATACCCCAGGAGTTGATAGAAAGCGAACTCTTTGGGCATGAAAAGGGAGCATTCACAGGAGCAGGAGAGCGTAAAATTGGAAAATTTGAACTTGCAGACAAAGGCACACTTTTTTTAGATGAAATCGGAGATATGACCCTCCAGACTCAGGCAAAAGTACTCAGGGTTATTGAAACCCAGACTTTTCAGCGGGTTGGCGGCAGTAAGAACATAAAAGCTGATGTAAAAATTGTCGCTGCTACAAATAAAGAACTTATAGAGGAGATAAAAAAGGGCAGTTTCAGAGAAGACCTGTATTTCAGGCTGAATGTAATTCCGATACAGGTCCCGCCTTTGCGCGAAAGAAAAGGCGATATACCGCTGCTCGTTAAATATTTCATAGAGATGTTTGCTTTAGAAAACGGCACAAAGGCAAAGGAAATAACAAGAGATGCTATGAAGATGCTTGATGATTATGACTGGCCCGGCAATATAAGAGAGCTTAAAAATGCAGTGGAGAGGCTCATGATAATGACAATGGCCAATACGATTACAGGAAATGAGATTGAAAAATCAGGGTTGTTCAGTCACCGCCAAACTTTTAAAGAATCCCTTAAAGAATACAACCTCTTTTTGCATAAAACACTGAAACATGCCCGTGAAGCCTTTGAAAAGGATTTTATTATAAGGAAATTGCAGGAAAACGACTGGAATATCTCTAAAACAGCAGAAGTCATTGATGTTGAAAGAAGCAATCTGCATAAAAAGATTAAGGCATATAAGATATCAGAAAAATAGTGAATAACAGATAACTAATAACGAATATGAAACCAATTGTTGCTATTGTCGGAAGACCCAATGCAGGAAAATCATCTCTCTTTAACCGGATGTGCCGCAAGGCGTTTGCAGAAAAACCTTTCGCTATAATAGAAAGTACGCCTGGGGTTACGAGGGACAGAAACTACAGCGAAGCTGAATGGGAAGGCAAACAGTTTATTGTAATTGATACAGGAGGATTTTATGCTGAAGAAATGTTATCTGAAGAGAGAGAAATTTACAAACAGGTCAAAGAGCAGGCAATGCTTGCCATTGAAGAGTCGGATTTAATTATACACCTGCTTGACGGTAAGGAAGGTCTTAGCTTATCTGACAGAGAACTTGCAAATATCCTAAGAAAATCCAGCAAAAAAGTCTTCTGGGTTATAAATAAGATAGACACTCCAGCTAAAGAAAATAGAATTTTAGAATTTTACGCTATTGGAATAGATGAGGCAATCCCTGTATCTGCAGTCACAGGCTATGGATTTGATGATTTTATGGATAAAATTGCATCTGCTGTTCCTCCAAAAACTGACATGCAGGTTAAAGCAGAAGAAATTCCAAAAATAGCCATTGTCGGAAAACCCAATGCAGGAAAATCAACATTGATAAATTCTCTCCTCGGCAAAAAAAGGCTTATAGTAAGCCCTGTGCCTGGAACAACGAGAGACGCTATAGACAGCATATGCAGCTATTACGGCAAAAAATACTTGCTAATTGATACAGCAGGGATAAAGAAAAAAAGCAAACTTAACTCTATAGAGAGTTTTTCTGTTATTAGGGCGATTAAGAGCATTGAACGCTCCGATGTCACCGTCATAGTGATTGATATATCTGCGGGCATAACTGAACAGGACCAAAAAATAGCCGGAGCCTCCAAAGAATACGGAAAAGGCGCTATATTTCTTATAAATAAATGGGATTTGGCAAAAGAGCCAGAAAAGGAATTTAAAAAAATAGAACATGTCCTTAAAAACAAAATGTGGTTTATGGACTACGCACCTTTTATCACAGCATCTGGGATAGAAAGAAAACGGATAACAAAGATATTCCCCCTCGTAGATGAGATTATAGCTGAAAGGAAAAAGCGCATACCGACAGCAGAACTTAATAAATTTCTATCGGCATTTGCGTCAACACAGCCTTTTGCTCTCTATAGGGGCAAAGAGCTTAAACTTCAGTATATTACGCAGGTTGATATTGAACCCCCTGTTTTCAGGCTTTTTGTAAACAGACCGCTTGCTGTAAAAGATCAGCACATAAGACATCTTGAAAAAAAACTCCGCGAAGAATACTCTTTTAAAGGCACCCCGATAAGAATTTATGTTAAGACACGGTAAAATATGGTAAAATATACAGAAGCTTATGGCTTATAAACAATATGGAGTAATATTTTTAGGAGGAGAGCATGAAAAAAATACTGATTGCGCATGACGGCTCTAAGTCTTCTGACAAGGCATTAAAAAAGGCTGTAGAATTAGCTATAAACCTGAACGGTTCTCTTACAGTGGTTTCTGTAATACCAGAACTTTATCTCACCGAACTTTCAAGTGAAGACAGAAACCGTATTTTTGAAGTCCTCTCAAGAGAAACCGCAGAGGCAATGGAAAAAATTAGAAAATCACTTGCCGGCAAGTCTATGGATGTTAAAACACTTATCAGACAGGGGGATCCAGCAGAAAAAATACTGGAAACTGCTCAGAAAATGAAGGCCGATTTAATCATAACTGGCTCTCACGGAAGGCATGGGACAAAAAAATTCCTTTTAGGCAGTGTATCATCAAAAATAGTTGATCACTCAAAGTGTCCTGTAATGGTGGTTAAATAGGCTATAGTGCAACAGTATAAAAACAGTATAAAAGAGGATTATCTATTATGAAGGTCATAGACCCTGTCTGTAAAATGACAATTGACGATAAAAATGCGGTTGCTACATCCGTATACAATGGCAGCAAATATTATTTTTGCGCAAAACATTGCAAAGAGACCTTCGATAAAAATCCCGAATCATTTGTTAGTGCAATCCCCCCTCGCCCCCCTTTAACAAAGGGGGGCGAGGGGGGATTAATGGAAGAAAGGATTTCTGCCACTGCTAAAGCTATAGGAGAAATGGCTAAAGATCCCATATGCGGGATGGTAATTCCAAAAGACCGTTCAATAAAAAGGGAAGCAGGAGGAAGGACATACTATTTCTGCAGCGAAAGCTGTGTCAAGACATTTGAGGCGCCAGAAACAGAATTAAAGACCATGAAAAGGCGTGTAGCTATTGCCCTCACTGGCGTCCTTGTGCTTGCAATATTCAGGGCTGCTGCGTTTTTAGGTCTTGCAGCAGGAGTGAAAATCCTTACATGGACTCCGATACCATGGCTTCCGTGGTTTACAGGAGGTGTGTGGATGTTTATTATTACTACCCCCATTATGATTTTTGGTGGAAAAGGATTTTTCATAGGCGCATACCATGCTATTAAAAACCGTGTGGCAAACATGGATTTCCTCATCGCTCTTGGCACATCTACAGCATATCTTTACAGCACTTTTGTTGTATTCTTACCAGGTTTTTTACCTGCTGAAGAAAAGAATGTGTATTTTGAAGTATCTGCAATAATAATCGCATTTGTGCTCCTTGGAAAATACATGGAAGAGATTATAAAAAAGAGGAGCTCTGCTGCTATCCGAAAGTTGCTCGATCTAAGGCCCCAGACAGCAAGGGTCATCAGAGAAGTCACCCCCTCTCCAACCCTCCCCCCTCGAGGGGGAGGGGAAGGGTGGGGGGGATTCCAGGAAATTGAAATACCCGCAGACATGGTTATGGTTAATGAGATTGTGATAGTCAGGCCGGGAGAGAAGATTTCCACTGACGGCATTGTAATAGATGGGCATTCATCTGTTGATGAAAAGATGATAACTGGCGAAAGCGTGCCTGTGGAGAAAAAGGCAGGTGATGAGGTAATCGGAGGCACGATAAATAAGGTCGGTTCCTTTAAGTTTAAGGCGTCGCGGGTGGGCGCTGATACAACCTTAAGCCAGATAATAAAAATGGTGGAGGAAGCACAGACATCTTCTTCAAAGATTCAGAGGCTTGCCGATAATGTAGCTTCCTATTTCGTCCCTGCAGTTGTAGGTATTGCCTTTTTATCGGCTATTGTATGGATATTAATAGGAAACTCTACAATGGCTCTTCTTTCCTTTGTCGCAGTCCTTATAATCGCCTGTCCTTGTGCCCTCGGTATAGCTACTCCTGCTGCATTAATGGTCGGGGTCGGCAAAGGAGCAGAGCTTGGCATACTCATAAGAGGAGCTGAATATCTTGAAAAGGCAAAAAAACTGAATACAGTAGTATTTGATAAAACAGGGACTCTCACAAAAGGAGAGCCTGAGGTTACAGAAATAGTGTCAGTGAATGGTGGCAGTGAAAGCGAGATAATTCAGCTTGCCGCGATAGCTGAAAAAGGCTCGGAACATCCTCTTGCAGAAGCAATAATAAAAAGGGCAAACATGCTGGGTCTTGAAATTCCAGATGCAGAGTCATTTGAGGCTGTTCCAGGACATGGTGTTAAGGTTAAGGCTCAAGGCAGAGAAATAGTTATAGGCAACAGGAGACTGATGAAACAGACAGGAGTCGATATTAAAGACAAAGAGCCAATAATCTTAGGCCTTGAGGAAAAGGGCAATACGGTTATGATTGTTGCACAAGAAGGCAAACTCATAGGATTTATTGCAGTCGCCGACACATTAAAGGAAAATGCAGAAGATGTGATCAAGGGACTTAAGAATGAGAAGATAGAGGTGATTATGCTCACAGGGGATAATGAAAAGACAGCAAAGTCCATCGGCTCTAAAGTGGGAATCGAAAGGATTATATCCAATGTGCTTCCCGGTGACAAGGCAAGAGTAATTAAAGAATTACAGGCAGAGGGGAAAGTTGTTGCAATGGTGGGCGACGGCATAAATGACTCCCCTGCCCTTGCACAAGCTGACATAGGAATAGCAATAGGAAGCGGCTCTGATGTGGCAAAGGAGACAGGCGGCATTATACTTGTGAGAGATGACCTGAGGGATGTTATTAAAGGCATAAGGCTCAGCAAGGCTACAATGAGGAAGATAAAACAGAACCTCTTCTGGGCATTCATATACAACAGCATTGGTGTCCCCATTGCGGCCTTTGGGCTGCTGAATCCTATGATAGCAGCAGCAGCAATGGCATTAAGTTCATTATCCGTTGTTATTAATTCAGCCTCGCTTAAAGGTGTGAAAATATGAAGAAAAATCTGCATGTTTCATTTGGGCTATACTTATAAATGCGACGTATGTCTTTTTGTGATATACTTATGTATAACAAATCTCGGGAAGGAGACCAATCAATGATAATAGAGGCTCTTGCAAAAGT
>DBNT01000086.1 GCA_002299835.1 Nitrospiraceae bacterium UBA665
CTTTTGCAAGAGCCTCTTAAGTTAAAAAAATTACTTAATGACTTAATGGCTCAATGACTTAATGATCGGAGGAAACATGAGATTGGATAAATTAACAGTAAAAAGTCAGGAGGCAGTGCAGGAGGCGCAGAGGATTGCCGAGAAAAAGGGCAATCAACAGCTTGAGGTAGAACACCTGCTTTATGCACTCCTTGAGGATGAAGAAGGAATAGTTTACCAGATACTCAGGCGGCTCGGAGTAGATATAAATACTTTAAAGGCAGAAATTGATAAAGAGATAGAAAAATTCCCGAAGGTATCCGGAGCAACACCGCTCGGACAGATTTACATTTCGCCAAGACTTAAAAAGGCCCTGGAAAGAGCCTTTGAAGAGGCAACCCATCTGACAGATGAATTTATAAGCGTGGAGCATCTGCTTCTTGCAATATTGAATACCTACGGCCCTGCTCAGGACATCCTCAAAAGGCATGGCGCAACTGCTGATAATGTTTTATCCGCAATGAGAGAGATACGGGGTGTTCATCGCGTAACAGACCCCAATCCAGAAGAAAAGTATCAGGCAATCGCACGATATGCAAAAGACCTGACAGAACTCGCAAAAAAGGGCAAACTCGACCCTGTAATAGGAAGGGATGAAGAGATAAGAAGGGTAATTCATGTTCTTTCAAGGAGAACAAAAAACAACCCTGTTCTTATAGGCGACCCGGGTGTGGGTAAAACAGCCATTGCAGAGGGTCTTGCACAAAGAATAGTTACAGGTGATGTTCCAGAAACACTGAAAGACAAGCGTTTGATAGCCCTTGACATCGGAAGCCTCGTTGCAGGCTCTAAATACAGGGGAGAGTTTGAGGAGAGGCTGAAGGCTGTATTAAAAGAGATAGAGCAGTCAGAAGGGAAAATAATAACCTTTATAGATGAGCTTCATACACTTGTCGGAGCCGGCGCTGCAGAGGGCGCTGTTGACGCAGCCAATATGCTTAAGCCCGCTCTTGCAAGAGGAGAACTGCGCTGCATTGGAGCGACAACCGTAAATGAGTATAGAAAACATATAGAAAAAGACCCTGCACTTGAAAGGAGATTTCAACCTATTCTCATAAAAGAGCCTTCTACAGAGGACACGATCTCTATTTTGAGAGGGCTTAAGGAAAAATATGAAGTCCATCACGGAGTAAAAATAAAGGACTCCGCGCTTATAGCAGCGGCAGTTCTTTCTCACAGATATATAACAGACAGGTTTTTGCCTGATAAGGCAATAGACCTGATTGACGAGGCTGCTGCAAGGCTAAGAATGGAGATTGACAGCATGCCTGTTGAGCTTGACGAAATAGAAAGGAGATTAAGACAGCTTCAGATAGAAAAACAGGCATTGATGAGGGATGACGGCTCTTCAGATGCAAGGGAAAAGCTCGAAAAAATTTCTAATGAGATGGCAGAGCTTCAGTCAAAACGGGATTCCCTGAGAGCGCAGTGGCTGAGCGAAAAAGAGGCGATACAGAAAATCAGGGACATAAAAGAACAGATTGAAAAGACAAAAATAGATTCAGAAAGGGCGGAAAGAGAAGGAGACCTCACAAAGGCATCAGAACTCAGATATGGCCGTCTTCTTGAACTCCAGAAGGCTCTGGAAAAAGAAGGCGCAAAACTGCAAGACATACAGACAAAAAGAAAGATGCTGAAAGAAGAGGTTGATGAAGAGGATATTGCAGTGGTTGTATCAAAATGGACAGGGGTTCCTGTCTCAAGGATGCTTCAAACAGAGGTGCAGAAACTCATACAGATGGAAGACAGACTGAAACAGAGGGTTGTAGGCCAGGACGGGGCAATTATTGCTATATCCAATGCTGTCAGAAGGGCAAGGGCAGGGCTTCAGGATCCGAACAGGCCCATTGGCTCATTCATATTCTTAGGCCCCACAGGTGTTGGAAAGACAGAACTGGCAAAGGCGCTTGCAGAATTTATGTTTGATGATGAGGCTGCAATGATAAGAATTGATATGTCAGAGTATCAGGAAAGACATACTGTATCGAGGCTCATCGGTGCGCCTCCCGGCTATGTCGGTTACGAAGAAGGCGGACAGCTTACAGAAGCGGTAAGGAGAAGACCTTATTCTGTAATTCTATTTGATGAGGTTGAAAAGGCGCATCCGGAAGTGTTTAACCTTTTGCTCCAACTACTTGACGATGGACGGTTAACTGACGGACACGGACGCACAGTGGACTTTAGAAACACCATTGTTATAATGACATCTAACATCGGAAGCACACATATTCAGGAACTATTGGAGGCAAGGGCAAAGAGGCCTGCTGTTCACTGGAGCGGTGACAATGAGAAAGAGTTGAAGGATAAAGCAATGGAAGACCTGAAGGCATTCTTCAGACCCGAATTTATTAATAGGGTCGATGAGATTATCATATTCAATCCGTTAAGCGAGGAACTATTAAAGCAAATAGTGAAGATTCAGGTAGATAGAATGAAAAAATATCTCCATGACAAACGGATAGATATTATGCTCACTGATGCAAGTATGGAACATATTGCCGGAATAGGATATGACCCTGTTTATGGGGCAAGGCCGCTAAAGCGGGCAATACAGAGAGAGATTTTGAATCCGCTTGCCCTTAAGCTTCTTGACGGCACATTTAAGGAAGGTGATACTGTAGAGGCAAATTACTTTGATAATAAAATAGTCTTTAATAAAGCGGCTGAAGCTAAAATTAAAGCACAGGTAAGCCAATGAAAATAAAAATCAATGGAATAACAGAAGGTGGCGGAATAACAGTTGGCGATAGTTCATCTGTTTTGATAATTGCTGGGCCGTGTGTAATAGAAAGCAAAGAAATAACATTTCAGGTAGCAGAGCGGTTGAAAGAGATTTGTTCTTCAATCGGGCTTCCCCTAATTTTCAAAAGCTCATATGACAAGGCAAACCGCACATCTATAAGCTCATACAGGGGACCTGGCATATTAAAAGGACTAAAAATACTGGCGGATGTAAGGAGCAAATTTAATATTCCGGTTATTTCTGATGTTCATTCAATTGAAGAAGTTAAGCCCGCAGCAGAGGTGCTTGATGTTTTGCAAATACCTGCCTTTTTATGCAGGCAGACCGATTTGGTTATAGCAGCAGCAAAGACAGGAAAGCCCGTGAATATTAAAAAGGGACAGTTTCTTGCACCATGGGATATTAAAAATATAATTGATAAATTTACATCCACAGGAAATAAAAATTTATTCATTACCGAAAGAGGGACATCTTTTGGATACAACAATTTGGTTGTTGATTTCAGGGCATTCCCTATTATGCGCTCATTTGGCTACCCTGTTATCTTTGATGTTACCCACAGCCTTCAGCTTCCGGGAGGGCAAGGAGTCTCTTCTGGAGGACAAAGGGAATTCGCAGAACCGCTTGCAAGGGCAGCAGTTGCAGTTGGTGTTGACGGATTATTTATGGAAGTCCATCCGGATCCTGATAAGGCTTTATGCGATGGACCGAATATGATGAGGCTGGATAAGGTAGAGAATATGCTCACATCAATTAAAAAAATCTATCAATTACTACATTCGATACTTTAGTAAGTATTATTTGATTTTATCCTACAAAAAGTATATAATTCAGACTAATATTATTTCTGAAGGAGACTAAAATGCTGACAACGATAAAAGTGACAAAAAAAAGCCAGATTGTTATTCCTAAAGAGGTTAGAAAGGCTATCGGCATATCCGAGGGCGATGAGTTAATTGTGGATACTGATAAAGAAAAGATTATTCTTACGGTAAAGCCAAAAAGCTATTCAAAAAGACTTAAGGGACTGCATAAAGATGTCTGGAAGGGTGTAGACCCTAAAAAATATGTAAAAGGCGAGCGGGAATCATGGCGATAAAGGAGTCCATGGATCGGATTGTCGGCATAGATACGATGGTTTTTATCTATCATGTAGAAGAACATCCTGTCTATTGCCGGATAACAGAGAGTTTTTTTGATGCTGTGGAAAAAGGCAGGCATACCGCAGTTACATCTGTTATCACATTGTTGGAGATGCTCGTAAAGCCTAAAATAGAAAATAACCCAGAGGCAGTAAAGGATTACAGGGACACACTTCTTACATTTCCTAATCTCAAAATACTTGATGTAGATATGAGGGTGTCAGATACGGCATCTGACCTAAGGGCAAAATATAATATAAGGACGCCTGATGCTATCCAGATTGCTACAGCAATTCTGGCAGGAGCAGGCACATTCTTAACAAATGACGAATCTTTAAAAAGAGTGAGAGAGATAAAGGTCTCTTTGTTAGAGGATATGCTGAGAAAGGCAAAGAAGGATTAAAGATTTGTGATGAACAGATTAAGGCGATGGGAAGAAAGAAAAAAACAACAAAGCGTAAAAAATCTTTAATAGCAGAGACTATTACTCCTTACACTGCCAATAGTTTTTCTTTCGAAGACATGATAGATAACATAGTGCAGGGCGACAACCTGACTGTATTAAGACTGATTCCTGACAATAGTATTAATCTAATAATTACTTCCCCGCCTTATTTTAAACAAAGAGATTATGGCAGCGGCATTGGTAATGAAAAAACAGTTGAACAATATATAGAAAACTTAATCTTTGTTTTCTCAGAATGTGTTCGTATTTTAAGAAAAGATGGAAGTATTGTATTTAATTTAGGCGATAAATATTTAGAAGGCAGCCTGCAACTAATTCCGCACAGGTTTGCGATAGAAGTATTAAAAACTTTCCCCGTAAAGATAGTAAATAATATTACATGGGTAAAACTCAATCCCACGCCAAGACAATATCAGAAAAGATTAGTTAGTAGCAGCGAACCATTCTTTCATTTTGTGAAAAGTGATGGATACTATTACAACCTTGGTGATTATATGAACAATAAGGGGACTAAAATCAAGCGTACTAATGGCAATAATATCGGCAAAAAATATTTTGAACTTATTGAAAACTCAAGTCTTACTCTAGCACAAAAAAAGATGGCACTATGTGAATTACAGGAAATAATAGAAGAGGTAAAAAGTGGAAAGATTGAAAGCTTTAGAATGAAAATAAAGGGTATTCATTCTGAACCGTTTGGTGGGCAGGATGGCGGAAGAAAATATCAGCTTATGAAGAAAGGTTTTACAATTATAAAAATTAAAGGAGAACCTATAAAACGAGATATTATAGAATGTGCAGTTGAGACAATAAAAGGCTCTAAGCATCCTGCTATCTATCCACTATCTATAATAAAAGAACTAATAAAATTGCTTTCCAGACCTGATGATATTGTCCTTGACCCTTTTATTGGAAGCGGAACTACTGCGGTAGCTGCAAAGGAACTTGGGAGGAAATATATCGGAATAGAAATAAACAAAGAGTATTGTGAATATGCAAGGGGAAGGCTTAAAAACATTGGCTTAGAAAAACCATTGGAGCTTTTTTCATGATAAAAGAAGGTAAATACAAAAATAAACCGCACACAGAAATACTAAACGAAATTTATCGGAAGGCATTAGATATGGTTAATGAGGAGAATTTACAGCTATCACTTAATCAATTAAATGACTTTGAAAAATCAACTATACAAATCATTGCAGACAATTTTGAAAGAGGAAAAGGAGTTTTAACTGTTTTAATAACAAGCCTTATCCATAAACTGCATAATCCTGAACAAGATATAAGACTTCATCAAGATAATATGGACGGCGGTTATTCAGGCAGAGGTGTTGATACAAAATATGTTACGCCATTTATGAAAGAAATGGAATTCCCTTCAATGGCAGAAAGTGGGTGGTTGACCAGATCTCTGGAGCAAAACCTGCCTTATGATTTGAACTATCCTGGTAAAATAACACCACCAGAATTAAAAGCAGCTTTTCTTAACTTGTTGGATATGGTTCAAAATAAAAACAAATCCCCTGAAAAATTTTTATTAATATTATTCGGAAAACTTATCGAACACCGTGAGCAAAAAAAGATTGATTTGGCTAAGCCTACAAATTTGCCAATATCAACAATCATCAATTATTTAAAGCAACATTTTGAATCAAGATATTCAGCTCGGGGAGCATCCAGACTGCCTACATTGGCTATTTATGCAATATATCAGTGCATGATAAAAGAGCTGAAACGATTTGAGGGAAAGGTATTAATGCCATTGGAAGAACACACATCTTCTGATAAAAGCTCAGGAAGGGTTGGGGATGTTGAAGTTAGAGATTCGAAGGGGAGAGCATTTGAAGCAGTAGAAATAAAACATGGAATTCAGATAAATTCTCAGTTAGTTAAAGATGCTTATGAGAAGTTTAAGTCTCATCCAATACAGAGATATTATCTATTGTCAACAGCCGATATTGACTCGTCTGATATTGAAAACTTAACAAAAGAAGTTTCCAGAATATTGAAAATTCACGGCTGCCACGTGATTATTAATGGCATTTATCCTTCTCTAAAATATTATTTAAGACTTTTACACAACACATACGATTTCATTGATAATTATGTGGAAAATTTGAAAAAAGATAAGACTATAAAGTATGAACATAAATTAAAATGGAATGAAATTGTTAGTCGGCAAGTTTCTGAGAGTGATGGAGTGTTGGACTAATGGAAAATATTCTTGAAATAGCAAAAAGAGTCTTGAAAATAGAGGCTGATGCTGTATCTGCCTTGATAGAAAAACTCGACAGCGATTTTGAGAAGGCAGTTGAGATAATTTTCCAGAGCAAAGGAAGGGTGGTTGTTACAGGAATGGGCAAATCAGGCCTTGTGGGCAAAAAGATTGCAGCCACTCTTGCATCAACAGGCACCCCGGCATTTTTTCTTCATCCAGCAGAGGCAAGTCATGGGGACCTCGGCATGGTTACCTCAGATGATGTAATAATCGCTATATCAAATAGCGGCGAGACAGAAGAACTTGTCGACTTAATTCCATTTTTAAAGAGGTTCAATGTAAGTCTTATTTCAATGACAGGAAATCCTGATTCAACTTTGTCAAAAGCAGCGGAAGTCACTCTTGATGTTTCCGTGAAAGAGGAGGCATGTCCTATGGGGGTTGTTCCTACAGCATCAACGACTGCAACGCTTGCAATGGGTGATGCATTGGCAGTTGCACTTCTGATAAAGAGGGGATTCAAAGAGGAAGACTTCGCTTTTTTCCATCCAGGAGGAAGCATTGGCAAAAAACTATTCATTAAGGTCAAAGACCTTATGCACCAGGGAGATTTCTTGCCTATGATTGCGCCTGATGCATCAATGACAACGGCTGTTATAGAAATATCCTCAAAAAGGCTCGGTATTACAATAATTGCCGATGCTCATAAGAGAATTTTAGGTGTAATCACAGATGGAGATGTGAGAAGAGGAATAGAGAGGTGGGGCAAGGAGTTTTTTGATATGAATGCAGGAGAGGTCATGGCCAAAAATCCAAAGACTATATTTGAAGACGAACTTGCTGCAAAGGCGTTGTCAATAATGGAAAGGCACTCTATAACATCTCTCGTAGTGCCGGATGCCGAAGGAAAGGCAAAAGGCATAATACACCTGCACGATATATTGAAAAAGGGCATAGTGTAAAGGACAGTCCGTTATCCGTGTCCGTTATCCGTGTCCGTTAAATGATTTTTCTTCTACGGATAACGGACACGGATAACGGACTTATCCGGACACGGATAACGGATAACGGATTTTAAGATGTTTTTTCGGTTAAAAATGGAATCACATACATCAATATAACTGCTGCTATTGCAATAAATATTCCTGCAGAAATTCCGTAACTCGCTACAATCCATCCGCCGTGGCCTGCTAAAATGTTTTTAATAGCAATACCGCCTCCGAAAGCTGCAATAATGCAAAAAATGGCTGTTATTATTACATGCGTCCATCTAAAGCTGCTTTTTAGTTCCATCTTAAACACCTCCTGGTTTAAAGAAATATTTCTGCCCATAAAATACGGACAGCAGGCTGCAAAACTATTTTATAACATTGCCATGTTAGGGTCAATCCCATAATCCACAAGCAAAGCAAGTAATTAAGTCAATAAGTAATTAAGTCAATGACTCAATGACTTCAGTTAAAGGCTTTTCAGCCACACCTGCTTCTCTTTTGTTATGCAGAAGGTTATTTATCGCTGGATTTGAGAATTAACTGATGTCATAAGATTGCCTCCAAAAACACGAAGGAAGTATGCTTCCGGGTGGAAACATATTATTGCATTTCGTTATCGAATTACGATATAATAAATGAAAATAAATATAAAAATAAATACAAAAAATGATTAGAGACTTCTTTTTAGGATTCATAAAGATTCACATCCTGCATCATGCCTCAAAAGAGCCTGTTTACGGCTTATGGCTTATTGAAGAGCTTGGCAGGCATGGATATAAGCTGAGCCCGGGAACACTCTATCCCGTACTGCATAAACTTGAAGATGAGAAATTTTTAAAATTATATTCAGAAAATGTTGACGGCAAAATACGGAAATATTATATAACGACTGCAAAAGGATTAAAGGCTTTAACCAAAATTAAAGGCAAGATTAACGAACTCATAAAGGAGATAATGGATTGATTCACGATAAAGTCCCTTTCTATGAGGCATTCAAATTCTGGCTGAAATTGGGTTTTATAGGCTTTGGCGGTCCGGCAGGACAGATATCAATAATGCATACCGAGGTGGTGGAGCGGAAAAAATGGATCTCTGAAGGCCGTTTTCTCCACGCCCTCAACTATTGTATGATGCTGCCTGGACCTGAAGCCCAGCAGCTTGCCACTTATCTTGGATGGCTAATGCACGGGACATGGGGAGGGATAACAGCCGGGCTGCTCTTTATAATTCCTTCTCTGATTTTAATGACGGTTTTGAGCTGGCTCTATATCTCCTTTGGAGAACTAGCTGTTGTAAGCGGCCTGATGTATGGAATAAAGCCAGCAGTGGTTGCGGTTGTTGCTTATGCAATGCTAAGCATAGGCCGTAAAACTATCAAGAATTGGTTTTCAGCCGTGCTTGCTGTTTTTGCCTTTGCTGCTCTTTACTTTTTTAACATTCCATTTCCGCTTGTTATTATCTCCGCAGGGCTTGCAGGATTTACGGCATCTTACATAATCGCTGACTTCTATCCTAAAACCATCCCGTCTGACAGCACAGTAGAGGTGCCTCATATGAAGCCCTCTTTTGCAAGAACATCCCTCCAGCTTGCAGCCGGGGCAGCATTATGGCTAATTCCACTAATAGTTTTTACGGTCTGGCTTTCGTGGGATAATATATTCAAAGACATTGGTCTGTTCTTTACAAAAGTAGCACTTGTAACATTCGGCGGCGCATACGCTGTGCTGCCGTATGTAGCGCAAAACGCTATTGATATTCACGGATGGATAACGCCCAGCCAAATGATAGCTGGACTTGCACTCGGTGAAATAACTCCAGGGCCTTTAATTAAGATTGTAGCCTTTGTAGGTTTTTTAGGAGTGTGGCAGACTACTGACTTAGGAGCATTGGGAGCAATTGCAGGGGCTACAGTAGCGACATATTATACATTTCTGCCTTCTTTTTTATTCATCCTTATTGGCGCGCCTATTATTGAAGCATCCCGCGGGATGACAAAATTATCTGCTGCCCTGTCTGCCATAACTGCGGCGGTTGTCGGTGTTATATTTAACCTTGCCGTGTTTTTCGGCAGTCATGTCTTTTTACCCAAAGGTTTAAATTTAGACATAATTGCTGTTTTGATTGCAGCCGCAGCCTTTCTATGTTTATGGCGATTTAATCTTAATATTTTATATGTACTATTATTCGGCGGTCTTGCCGGACTGGCTTATAAATTATTAATGCCATGATAAGGGATTTTCTTTTAGGATTCATAAAGGGTTAGAAATCTCGCGTATGCCTCATAATCCAGATTGTCCCGAAATCCTTGTCCTGATAAGCACGTACAAGCCCAAGTCTTAATATCTCAAGAAGCGCAAGAAATGTAACTATTATTTGAAGCCTTGTTGTATCTCCTTCAAAAAGTGCATCAAACCTCATTGTATGCTCATTCTCCATCTTATCCAGAATTAGCGCTATTCTGTCCTTTACGGTTAATGTCTCCCTCGTTATCTTTATAGCTTCCGGAGGAGCCTTGCTAATTATCTTTTTTAACGCAGACATGAGGTCAAAAATATTTATATCAAACAGATAAGGATAAGGCTCCGGTTCAAAGGCAATTTCATCTTTATCAACCGGCGGCCTTGAGAATATGTTTGCCCATACTTCTTCTTTTTCTCTTAAAGTTGCCGAAACCTCTTTATATGCCTGATATTCAAGAAGCCTCTGAACAAGCCCTACGCGCGGGTCTTCCTGTTCTTCGGTTTCAATAGTCTCGTCAGGAGGTAGAAGCATCCTTGATTTTATATAAATGAGCGTTGCAGCCATGACAAGAAACTCTGATGCGATTTCAAGATTGAGTTCTTTTATCATCTCAATGTATTTAAGATATTGATGCGTGATAAGAGAAATAGGGATGTCGTAAATATCAATTTTGTTCTCTTTGATTAAATGCAGCAAGAGGTCAAGAGGGCCTTCAAATACAGGAACCTTGATACTGTAAGGGTTTACAGCGTCTGCTCTCTGTTGGATATCAGTCATTTACGGAATAACCTTATTAAGTGGATATTCCACGATGCCTGAAGCGCCGATACCCTTAAGTTTTGGAATAAGGTCTCTCGCCATCTTCTCGTCCGTTATAACTTCAATGGCATACCAGCCGGGCTCAGAAAGCTGAGATACAGTCGGCGAATGCATAGCAGAAAGAAAGCTTAAAACTTTTTTAAATACCTTTTCAGGCACATTCATCTTAAGACCTACCTTTTCCTCTGCAGCAAGAGCGCCCTTTAAAAGCATGGCTATATTTTCCATCTTCTGCCTTTTCCATTTATCCTGCCATGCCTTTTTATTGGCGATAAATCTCGTTGTTGATTCCACTATAGTATCCACTATCCTTAAATTATTGGCTTTCAACGAAGTGCCTGTCTCGGTAAGCTCAACAATTGCATCGGCAAGATGAGGCGGCTTTACCTCTGTTGCTCCCCATGAAAAGTCCACTTCTGCCTTTATGCCTTTAGATTTCAGATACCTCTTTGTAAAGCCGACAAGCTCTGTAGCAATGCGTTTTCCTTCAAGATCTTTTATGCTTTTAATCTTTGAGTCCATAGGAACAGCAATAACCCATTTGACAGCACTGAACCCTCCTTTTGCATATTTTAATTCTGCAACCTCGACAACATCTGCATTCTGTTCAAGCACCCAGTCAAAACCAGTAAGCCCGCAGTCAAGATGTCCGTCTTCCACATATCTCGCCATCTCCTGCGCCCTTATGAGCATTGAGGATATTTCAGTGTCATCAAAGACAGGATAGTATGAACGGATAGATACACTTATGCTATATCCAGCCTTTTTAAAAAGTCGAAGCGTTGATTCCTGAAGACTCCCTTTCGGAAGTCCGAGATTAAGGAGATTGTTCTTTTTATTATTCATGGGCTTAATTTATCCTCCGCGCAAATATTTATTTATTTTACCATATCCACTACATCAGTCCAATAATTTGCTTATTTCGCCCAAAAAACAGAGATAGAGA
>DBNT01000087.1:0-2287 GCA_002299835.1 Nitrospiraceae bacterium UBA665
CCCCTTAATCCCCTCCCGTCAAGGGAGGGGAGACAAAAAGAAGCCCTCCCGTCAAGGGAGGGGAGACAAGCAGAAATACTCCAGTCAAGGGAGGGGAAAGTTACCCACTTGAAATGAGAAGGAACCATAAAATTGAGCATTTGTCTTTTGGTCATTCCCGCTTGTCGGGAATCCTTCAGAAAAGAAAGATTCTGGACAAGCGTTCGACTGAGCTCACGCCGAAGTCCAGAATGACAGAGAATGCGATAACTCTGTAGCAAGACTACAGGGAATTACAAGTTAAAAAGTCCAAATAACATCACTGCCTTTTGATTATTGAAATTTGTCATTTGTAATTTTACCCTTTATCTCTAAACCCCTCCCCATTGTCAAGACAAAAAAATAGTGCCTTAAGAAGATTGGCTATAAAATATTCATAACTGCCTTGCAACTTTGTTTAATTCCTCATCAAATGAAAAGAGATTATCACCGCTGCCCACAGCTTTTGCACATAAAATGCAATCAACAATATCAATGCCCTTTTCCGAAAATAGGGTCAAAGCATGAATAAGCTCCTTCTGGTTATCATTTGCAATTCCTTTATAGTGCAGAATGTCAATCAGGCTGTTAGAAGCCTTAATCTTCGGTACCCGATAAATCTTAGTCAAAACATAGACGCACTCTGCGATGACGCTTTCAAGGATAACGGCCTTTTCACTTCCCTCCTTCACCTTATCAAAAAAACTCTTTGCCTTTGCATAAAGAGTAACATCATCCTTGACAAGATAGTGGATTATGGTGTTGGTGTCAGGAAGACTTCTTGCGGGTTTTCTCACGGACAGCCTCCTCCCATGCCAGATCTCTCATCTTTTTTATCAAGGTGCCGGGTTTGACATTCTTTGCATATTCGCTGAGAGATCCAGCCGCATCCCTGACAGGCTTCACTATGATGTTATCATCTTCAATTTCAAAATAAACTGTATTCGTTTTAAGCCTGTCCCTTATTTCCTTGGGTATAGTAACCTGCCCTTTCCTTGTGATCTTTACTGCTACGGTTGTCATTTAAATTACCTTGCCTTTCTGTGAAGTATTACTTAATGAAATAGTAATACTTATAGAGAGATTTGTCAATAACTTGTAGGATATGGAAAAGCTTATGGCATATTGAAGACTTCATCTTCTGGTAATCAATGAACTGGGCTATATGCCGATAACAAGACAACGGGCAAACCTTCTGTTTCAGCTTATCTCTATCAGATATGAAAAAGGCTCCATTATTGTCACCAGCAACTACAATTTCGATGAATGGGGCAAGGTCTTTGATGATTCGGAAATACCTCCAAAATCCAACACACTACTCACAAATATGGGATGTGTCCCGAATGGCAAGGGCTTTTGTTCCCTCAACTTTTATTTCGGCATCGGTTTTCATACCGCTATTTCCAAAAGTATCCTGTCGTAATTCACTCTCGGCATCGTCTTCCCCCTGCCGTCTTTTATTTTTTTTAATTCTATAAGCCCTGCCTGAGCAAGGAATTGCACATCATTAAAAGTATTCTTTATGTCCCTATGGAGCATCTTTGCAAGCTCATAAATCGATTGAGGATGTTCTTTCTTGACAGTTTTTAGTATCCTTAACCTTTCCTCTGTTAAGACCTTCCTTATAGCATCAAGGTTTTCAAACGAAATGCCCTCATGCTTTTTAACCTTCTCTCCTTTTTCAAGTTTCTCCCATACCTCTTTAACCTCTTTAAAAAGGTCTTTATCTGATTTGATAGATATCTTAATATCCCTGACTTTCATTATTTATCCTCCTTAAAATGTTCTATATCGTTAATAAAATCCTGCCATAACTTTTGCAATCCTTTGAACTTATAAGGATGCTCTGCGCCTTTGTAATGCCTATGATCTCCTTTCCGTTCATGATTATCATAGCCTACCACCCTTTCTCCGTTTACAATATATACAAAAGAATATTTAACACCATAAGGCTTATCTTCAGACTTTGGAACCTGTCATATTTTTATTTCCTGAAAAGAACCGTTCTCAAAGCATTTCTTTTCATGATAAACAAGTTCTGCCTTATTACAGCTAAATCACCCCCACTCTAACCCTCTCTGTCAAGGGGGAGGGAATACTATTTACCCACTCAATATAAGAAAGAGCCAAAAAGAATTTATCAAAAAATCCCCCTTCATCAAAATGCCTACAGATTGCCTTATGAGCAGTGTTCATATTTTCTATATCGGATTATGGATTGACAACCCTTATTTAAAACAAGTAATATTTTCATAGAGACTTAAAGGGG
>DBNT01000087.1:2635-17464 GCA_002299835.1 Nitrospiraceae bacterium UBA665
CCCCTTTAAGTCTCTATGAAAAGGAATTTTTAATTATATAGGGAGTTTGAGGGACAAAGTCCCTCAAAGGAGAATTGAGATGTTTGAGAAGTTTACAGAAAGGGGCAGAAAAATAATCGTATATGCAAAAGAAGAGGCTGAGCGCAGAAATAATGATTATCTCGGCACAGAGCATCTACTTCTGGCTATATTGAGGGAAGAAGAGAACATTCCGGCCACTATACTAAAAAAGATGGGACTGTCCATAGATGAAGTAAAATTTGAGGTGGAAAGAAACCTGCCCGTCGGCAGCAATCTTTTGACATTTGGAGACATGCCGTTTACACCGAGGGCAAAAAAGGTTTTAGAGTTTGCTATTGAAGAAGCCCGTCTTCTTGGGCACAATTATATAGGAAGCGAACACCTCCTTTTAGGCTTAATAAGAGAAGATGAAGGGATTGCGGGCAAAATTCTCAGAAATCTCGGAGCAAATTTACTCGGCGCAAGACAATTAACCATAAACCTTGCCATAAAACCGCAGTATCAGCAGCCTCATCAAAAGGAACGTAGAAAATCAACCACACCTGCGCTTGATGAATTTGGAAGAGACCTGACACTTCTTGCAGTAGAAGGAAAGCTTGACCCTGTCATAGGCAGGGAAGATGAAATAGAAAGGGTGCTTCAGGTGCTGGGCAGAAGACTGAAAAACAATCCGGCAATAATAGGCGAACCAGGCGTCGGTAAGACAGCAATAGTAGAGGGTCTTGCGCAGAAAATAATCATGGGCGATGTGCCTGATAGTCTTATAGGCAAAAGGATAATCTCCCTTGATCTCGGCTCTCTTATAGCAGGCACAAAATACAGAGGACAGTTTGAGGAAAGACTTAAGGCTGTAATGCGCGAGATGGTTCAGTCAGAAGGCAACATAATACTTTTTATAGATGAGTTTCATACACTAATAGGAGCAGGAGCTGCAGAGGGATCTGTAGATGCTTCAAATATGCTGAAGCCTGCTCTTTCAAGAGGAGAACTTCAGTGCATAGGAGCAACAACGCCGAATGAGTACAGGAAATATATAGAAAGAGACGGAGCATTAGAAAGAAGATTTCAGCCGATATATATCCAGCCGCCGACAGTTGAAGCAACTGTGGAAATATTAAAAGGCATAAGGCCAAAGTATGAAAGCCACCACAGGGTAAAAATTAACGATGAAGCAATTTCAGCCGCTGTAAACCTGTCAGACAGATACATAGCAGACAGATTTCTGCCTGACAAGGCTATAGATGTTATAGATGAAACAGGGTCAAGACTGAAACTTAAAAGATCTACAATGCCGCATGAACTGAGAGACATGGAGACAGAGCTTATACAGCTTTCAAAGGAAAAGAGTCTTTATGTAAGACTGCATGACATAGAAAAGGCACAGATTGTGCGGTCTCAGGAAGACAGACTGAAGCGCATATATGAAGCACAGTATAAAAAATGGAAAGAGTCCATTAACAAAGAAATACCGGTTATAGGAGGGGATGATATATCATATACTGTTTCTAAGATGACCGGCATTCCGCTTTATAGACTTGAGGAGACAGAGACAGAGAAACTCCTTAAAATTGAAGAGGCTCTGCACAGGAGGATAATAGGACAGGATGATGCGATAAAGGCGGTTTCAAAGGCAATAAAAAGGTCAAGGGCAGGTTTAAAGAGCAAAAACAGGCCTATTGGTTCTTTTTTCTTTCTTGGACCTACAGGCGTTGGCAAGACCGAACTCGCAAAAGCGCTGGCTGAATTTATGTTTAACGATGAGAGCGCCCTTGTAAAGATTGATATGTCCGAATATATGGAAAGGTTTAATGTATCACGCTTGACAGGAGCGCCTCCCGGCTATGTGGGATATGAGGAAGGCGGTCAATTAACAGAAAAGATAAGGAAGAGACCTTACTCAGTAATTCTATTTGATGAAATAGAAAAGGCCCATCAGGATATCTTTAATATCCTGCTTCAGATACTTGACGAAGGAGTGCTTACCGACAGCTACGGAAGAAAAGTGGACTTTAGAAATACAATTATAATAATGACATCTAATTTGGGCGCAAGAATTATAGAAAAGGCAACACCTCTCGGTTTTTACCAGGCAACATCAGAAGATGCCTATATCAAGATGAAAGACAATGTCTTAGGAGAATTGAAAAAAACCTTTAACCCTGAATTCCTTAATAGAGTAGATGAAATAGTTGTGTTTCATCCTCTTGAGAAAGAACATCTTTTGTCTATCATTAACTTCCTGATAGCAGAGACTAACAAAAAACTCTCTGAGCATGCCCTGACTATAGATGTAGAGCCTGAGGTCAAAGAATGGCTGATTAATAAATATTATCAGCCTGCCTATGGAGCAAGGCCGATGAGGAGGGCTATATCACGGGAGATAGAGAATCCGCTTTCAGAAGAACTGATAAAAGGAAGGTTTAAAAATACATCTGTAATTAAAGTAACGCTTCAAGAAGATAAAGCAGAATTTGTAGAAGCAGAGGAAACAATGCTTGTAGCTGTCAATTAGGACCGTAATCCATAAAATACATTCCCCCTTTAGTAAAGGGGGGTGAGGGGGGATTTTTAAGGTGAAAAGTAAAGGCATTATTTTATTGACTGTCATTATAGTTGGGATTATCATTATTTTGTTTCTGACAAAGCCACAGGAGGTTTCAGAAAAAAGGGTTGCAGTAGGCAGCCCAGCACCGGAGTTTAAACTTCTGGATACAAACGGAAATAAATGGACCATGTCTGAACTTAAGGGAAAAGTCGTATTCCTTAATTTTTGGGCTACATGGTGTGAAACCTGCAGGCTTGAAAAACCTTTAATTCAAAATCTTATCAATGCGAAAAAGGGAGATGACAGGTTTGTTTTTCTTTCTATTTTATTTAGAGACGACCCTAAAAAAGCTGCTGCCTACATGAAAGAAAATAACTATACTAAGCCTGTCCTTATAGATGACAAAGGCGTCGCCGACATGTTTGGCATAAGGGGAGTTCCGGAAACCTTCATAATAGACGGTAACGGAATAGTAAGAGACAGAATAATCGGCCCTAATAGATGGGACTCTCCGGAGGTCATTGAGGCAATAACAAGGCTAATTAATGAGTAATTAATGAGACTTGGGCTTCCTAAAAAAGCGCTTCTTTTTGTTAGCGCTTTATTTTCAAATGAAGATTACTATGTCGAAGCCCTTCAATCTCTACAAAGGATATTTGGCGAAGCTATTATGGAGAGTCCTCCTGTAAAATGGGACTATAGTGATTATTACAAGAAAGAGATTGGAGAGCCGATATATAGAAGATTTATATTTTTTAAAAAACTTATAGGTGAAGACAGCCTTTCTATAATAAAATTGATAACAAATGAGGTAGAAAAAAATCTTTCTACTGCTAAAAAAAGAAATATTAATATTGACCCTGGCTATTTAACTCCTGCAAAGATAGTCCTTGCCTCTACAAAAGATTATTCCCACAGGATATACTTAAAAGACGGCATATACGGAGATGTTGCACTAATATTTAAAAACGGACAGTTTGTTCCGCACATCAATACATATAGAGATTATCAGGATGAGAAATTTGTGAATGTTTTTATGATGGCAAGGAAGCTTTTATTTTTAATCAAAGAATCAAGCAAATAGGAGGAATTATGGATGTTATTGAATGCATTAAAACAAGGATGAGCATAAGGAAATTCATGCCTGATTCAGTGCCAGAAGACATCATCAGGAGCATTATTGACACTGCAAAGTGGAGCCCTTCTTATAAAAACAGCCAGCCGTGGGAGGTTGTAGTGGTATCAGGCGCTAAAAAAAACGAACTGTCAGGTTTGCTGATAGAAATGCTTGAAAAAGGTGAAAAGCCGGCGCCGGATATTCCAGAGCCTGTTAGCTGGCCCCGGCAGGTTGAAGCAAGAATTGCCGAGCATATGAAAAAAAGAAGCGAGCATTTTGGCGTTGATATTAACGACCCTGAAATTTTAAAAAGGGTAAAAATTGCAAATTTCAGGTTTTACGGAGCGCCGCATGGCTTGTTCCTTTTTCAGGATGCATCGCTTTCACTGTGGTCATTATTTGACATCGGTTTATTTGCACAGAGCCTTATGCTTGCTGCCCATGCGCATGGAATAGGGACAGTGCCGCAGGCATTTCTTATAGATTATTCTGCTAAGATTAAAGATTTTTTAGGTATAGCAGATTCAAAAAAACTTGTGCTTGGCATATCACTGGGTTATCCTGATATTAATGACAGGGCAAACAGCTACAGGAGCACCAGAGTTGAAATAGACGAAATAGTAAAATATAAGTTTATAAAATAGCTTATTAAAAGCAGTAGCGGCATAGATTGCTATAATGCCTTTTTGTAATCTTAAGAGATGGCGGAGAGGGTGGGATTTGAACCCACGGTGGAGTTGCCCCCACAACGATTTTCGAGACCGTCCCGTTCAACCGCTCCGGCACCTCTCCACAATTTCTGCCTATTATAACAATTACTTAGTTGTTGCTGCATTATTTACTGTCATAAAATCGTAATAATCTGCCTGATTTTGAACAGTATTTTGAGTATTTTTTCTGTCTAAAATTTCTACTCCATGTCGCACACTTTCAGGGCAATGGTGAGCATATCTTTCGGTTATTTTGACAGAATCTGTGACAAAGCAATTTTGAGACTGTGTAGATGTCCACTCCTGCCTGTGCTAATTGAGTTGCAAAAGTATATCTGAGATCGTGGAATCTAAAATTAGTTATCCCTGCTCTTTTGATAGCTGTATCAAACTGTCTTTGCACTTCTCTTTTAGATAGCTGTTTGTTGCCATGCTGTGTAAAAACATAACCTGTCATGGCAATAACCTTGTTTTTGTTTTTCAGCAGCTCGATAACAGCCTGATTCAGAGGGATAGCATGCTTCCCATAACTCATACGGCTCACTTGCCCTCTACAATTTGGGTCTTGACCTTTGCTAAAACATTCTCTGCAAGTCTTCTATCGGCAGTGATAGTTGACCTTTGGTGCTACCGGTTGTTCACACAAAAATTTATCGTATTTTTCTCTTGACAAATTCTCTGATTGAACTACCAGAGCATAGGGAAGCGGAGAGGAATAAATTTCTTATATCCATACCACTTCTATAATTCCTTTAACGCTCTTGAATTCAGGATCTCCTGTTATTATAGGCAAATTCATGTCCCTGGCAAGCTCAATGCAAAAAGCATCGGCATATGACAGTGGATATTTTGCCTTAATCTCCGATGCTCTCTCGGCCCTCTTGTCATTGACAGAAGCTATATTTACAGGGATTATGCCATGTTTAAGGTCTTCCCTGAAGCCAACGGCTACAGATTCACCGAGATATTTATAAAGTTTGTAAAAAACTTCCCCTTCGTTGATTTTGCTCAGATACAGTTTTATCTTGCCGCTTTCAGCATCCTCAAGGTATTTTCTGATTACCTTATTTTCCTTCTTTCTCTTTCCGTCAAACAGGCACAGCAGGGCAAAACTGTCAAGGATAAACATTTTCCTTCTCCTTCTCCTCTCGTTTCTCTTTTAGATAGAAATCCACTATTCCTTCCCCTATTCCTATATAGTCTTGCCATTTTTGTGCCTTAAACCGTTTAATTGGCTTTAATACTATAGTTTCTCCTACAACCTCTATTTCAAATTCATCGCCTTTTTTAACATGAACAGCTTCTCTTACTTTTTTAGGGATAACAACCTGTCCCCTTTCGCTTAAAAGTGTTTTCATAGTCTTACCTCAATTTAAAAGATATGATTAATATTATTACATCTTATCTATAATTGTCAATCATAAAAATTTTACTCATTGTTACAAATGTTAACAATATTCCAGGAGATAGGAGTTCTGCAATTGAAGTTGTCCAAGGGGATGACCCAAGGTTTATGACGATATTCAATGAGATGTTTTACAAGCCCCATAGAACGCTACAGCAGCATAAAGACCCTTTTATAAGAGATGCGGGGGGTGTGCCAATTCCTGGGATGGGGAGGTAAGCCAATTCCTGGGATGGGGAGGTAAACTGAAAGCAAGAGGCTGGGGATTTGTTCCTCATCCTCTTGCTTGTAAGCCCTTTCCACTTTCGTGTCCAGTTAGAGGGGTTCAGTCCATTTTTTTAATACTCGATTTTTGTTGTAACTATAGCAAACGAAATAAGTAATGTTACATATTCTGTGTCATTCTGGCTTGTCCAGAATCTTTCTTCTAAGAAGGATTCCCGACAAGCGGGAATGACGATTTACAAATGGTTATGTCAACTTACTTAATGCGTTTGTATTAAATCAGCCCGCAGCCTGCAGGCTACCTGTCTGCGTATCCGCACAGGCAGATATAAGCTTTTGTTTTATTGTAACACATGCCTTTAGCCTGTTTTTTTCTGATTAGCTTCTTGTCCCCGATTAAGAGCCCCCGACAAAGGATCTCGGGGCAGGTTTCAGGGACAAGCTTATATATAAGGGGAAAACGGGGAAAAATCAAGGGGTAGGAGGACTATTAATCTACTAACATCTCTTTTATTATAGCCTTGACCTTTTTTATCGCGTCATCGCTTATCCTACCCAGTCTTTTAACAAGCCTTTTTTTGTCCGCAGTTCTTATTTGGTCTAATACTATCCAACCTGCCTTATTGCGAAATGTTAGTTTTACCCTGGTTGGATAATCATGAGACTTTGTAGTCATAGGCGATATAATGACAGTTTGAATATTTCTATTCATTTCATCTGGTGAAATTACTACACATGGTCTCGTCTTTTGAATTTCATGCCCTACAGTTGGGTCAAGATTTATCAGATAAACTTCGTATTGTTTTATTTCCATTGCCAGTCTTCCATTGTTGTGTCTATTTTTTCATCAATTAATAGAACATCCTCTTTTCTTTCATGCATTAACTTAAAAGCCTTATCCCAATCTTTTCGTGGAGATTCTTTAATAGGTTTTAAAATTATTTTATCCTTTTCTACTTCAAGCTCTACATGGTTTACTATATTGCACTGCTTGAGTATGGCTACTGGTATTCTTATGCCTTTTGAATTGCCTATGGGTATGAGACTTGCCTTCATATCAACACCTCTCTTTTAAAATCTTTACTGTAATTATAAAGTAATTACCTCTTAAAAAGCAAATATTCCTTATAACTGCCGATTAATGTTTCAAGAGCACATTAAGTTTCTTTAATACTTCTCCTGTTAGTTCATTAGGCAGTCGGCAGATGAATTCAGCCTGTCTTATTCTCCAGTCAAGGCTTTTAACATGGTCTGCCAAAACAGCGCCAGATACCTTTAATCCTGCGGGGAGAACGACTTCAAAAGGATACCCTTTAACCTGATTTGTGATAGGGCAGAGAATAGCTAAACCGACTTTGCTATTATAGGATGAAGGCGAGACAACGAGTGCAGGTCTTCTCCCTGATTGCTCATGACCTGCCTGGGGATTGAGGCTTATCCAGACTATATCGCCTCGCTCAGGCACATACGTCTTTTTGCCTACCAACTTTCTCTCCCAATTGCTTTTCCTGTGTCAACTTCACGATGGATATTCTTATCGTTGACCTTTGCCACAAGTTGCTCCAAAGTATATTCGGTCTCCTCTACAGGCGTAATTATAAGTTTACCTTTTACAGATGAAAGATCAACAAGAGAACCGTTACGAAGTCTGACGCTAAGAGTGAGCCCCCGTGGGATTCTCACTGCAAGGCTGTTACCCCATTTTTGCACTTTTGTTTGCATAGATTCCTCCTAAAGTGTATCTACAATGAAGATACCAAATTATAAAGAAAAAAAGCAATACTTTTACAGCTTCATTATTAACGGCAATTACCTTCATATCTATATTTCTATCGCTATTATCTACAAATAGTAAAGTCTCTGTGAGACATGGACTGCTGATTAATCTTTATCTTTTTTTTTGGCCATCTGTAAACATGTCTGGTCATCAAAGGGTAATAGCACACAACACACGAGATAGATGGGTAATGCCTGACCCTCAACGAACGCCTGGCGGCGTTGAAAGGTTTATTATGAAGATAGACAAAAGGAAGATATTAAGGGCAGGCAGTGTTACTAATGTTAATGCTATCCCAGGTGATAGGAGTTCTGCTATTGAACCCAAAAACAGACCTGCCTGTGCAGACAGAGATAAAGAATTGTTATCCCATTGTTGCCACCCCGTAAATCCCCCTCCCCTTGCGCCTGCCTGTGCATTACACGCAGACAGGTTGACACGGCAGACAGGTCAAGGGCGAGGGAACAGTTTTAGAATTTCTAAATCGGGATTTGAGCTAATGCGTCAAGTGTCGTGCGCTTGACGCTCCACACTTGACGCATGACGCATGTTGCTTCTGCAAATGTTTTTTTACAGATTATGAATGTTTTATGAATTCGTCATTCGTAAACCATTTATGCTATTATAGTTTACAAAAATGGAGCTTTGGCTTTGGCAAAAGTTGTAATAACAGGCATAGGAGCTGTAACGCCGCTCGCTAATGATTTTCTTAAATCATGGGAGTTAGTTAAAAGCGGAAAATCTGCTATAGACTATATTACAAAGTTTGACGCATCGGACTGCCGCTGGCAGGTAGCCGGAGAGATCAAAGGCTTTACACCTGAACTTTACCTATCTAAAAAAGAAATATTGCGCCTTGACCCATTTGTGCACTATGGAGTTGCAGCAACAGTAATGGCAGTAAAAGACGCAGGATTAATGCATCAAGAAGCATCAAATGTTGAGCATGAAGCATTAAAAGCCTTACTGAAATCAGCCGGTATAATTATCGGCTCAAGCCGCGGCGGGATTACTACAATAGAGAAAGAACTACAAAAATTATGCAGTTCACGGTTCACGGTTCACGGTTCACGGCTTTCGCCTTATCTAATGCCTTCAACCACAATAAGCATGGCTGCATCTTATGCAGCGCAGAAATTAGGCATCAAAGGCTACTGTCTCGGCATTTCTAATGCCTGCGCTTCAGGAGCAAATGCTATTGGAGAGGCATTCAGACTCATAAAAAACAGATATTCAAATATTATGCTCGCCGGCGGAGCCGAAGCGCCGATATGCAGATTTTGCGTTGAAGGATACGGCATATCCGGGGCATTGTCGGCATTAAATAGTTCGTCTGCAAGCAAACCTTTTGACAGAAAAAGAGATGGCTTTGTTATTGCCGAAGGAGCATGTATGATAGTGCTTGAGAATTACGAATCTGCAGTTAAAAGAAATGCCAATATATATGCTGAAATAACCGGCTACGGCAATACAACAGATGCCTTTCATATAACAAAACCTGATGATAGCGGTGAAACATCAGCAATATTAGCCGCTCTTAAAGAAGCAGAAATCCTGCCGGAAAACATAGATTATATAAATGCGCATGGCACATCTACCCCTTTAGGAGATAAGACAGAAGCAGAAGCAATTTTAAAAACCTTCAAAAAGGCATCTGAAATACCTGTAAGCTCTATAAAGTCGGTTACCGGTCATATGCTCGCTGCCTCGGGTGCATTTGAGGCAGCATGCACTGCCATGAGCATAAAAGAGGGCATTATACCACCGACTATAAATATTACTGAAAAAGACCCTGAATGCAATATTAATGTAATAACAAAAAAAATAGAGACCGATATAAAAATTGCGATTACATCCTCATTCGGATTCGGGGGAGTCAATGCGGTTATCGTTCTTAAATATAATACTCCCCAAAAACTGGACAGGGGTATTTAGTGGATAATAGAGCCTGTAAGGACTCCGAAGGAGGACAGACAGGATGGGAAAGACAACGAAATCAAGGGATGCGGCATTAAAGGCAAAAATAGCCTTTGAAGCAGCAAAGGGAGAAAAGACAATAGCACAGCTTGCAAGCGAATATGGGGTTCATCCTAACCAGCCAAGACTATGAACATTCACTGGAAGAAGAAACTGCTGAAAGAACTGCCTGCTATATTTTCGGACAAGCGGGTTTATCGAGAAAAGGACAGAGAAGAGCTTGAAGCGGAGCTATACCGGCAGCCAGATATTGCAATAATACAATTGAAAGTGGAATTGGAGTGGCTTAAAAAAAAGTCCCAGACATTACAGCTAAGTGGTAGTCATCATATATTTACAAAAGATAGAGTTGAGGAAATTCTCAATTTGCAACCTAAAGGCAATGAGTCAAAGCCTTATCAAGTTAAGCAGGTTCGTAATGTAATATTAAAATATAAATTAGGAGAAAAAGGAAATGAGTAAGTATGAAGTAATTATTTATTGGAGCGAAGATGACAAAGCTTTTATCGCTGAAGTGCCGGAGTTGCCGGGATGTGCAGCAGATGGCGCTACCTATAAGGAAGCACTTGCTAATGTTGAAGTAGTTATTAAAGAGTGGATTGCAACTGCAAAAGAATTAAGACGCCCTATCCCACGGCCTAAAGGCAGATTGGTCTTCGCATAAAAAAGCAATTTAATATTGCCTAACAATCCACTCCAGCGGATGGCTGATAGTCACCGCTGATTTCAGTCGTTGGGCGCAAGATATAATCCGAAAATGTTAAACTGTATCGTATGAGAACCCCATTGAAAACTATCCATAAAATAATATACGGCGACAGCAGACAAATGAATCTTTTGGCGGATAAATCAGTTCATCTGGTCATTACTTCTCCCCCTTACTGGCAACTGAAAGACTATGGGACAGAAAATCAAATCGGTTTTCATGAAGGCTATGAAAGTTATATCAACAACTTAAATCTCGTATGGGACGAGAGTTATAGGGTCTTACATCCAGGCTGTCGGCTGTGCATAAATATCGGAGACCAGTTTGCCCGCTCGGTTTATTACGGACGGTATAAAGTAATTCCAATCAGAACAGAAATAATCAAATTTTGCGAAACCATAGGCTTTGACTATATGGGCGCAGTTATTTGGCAAAAAGTTACCACCTGCAATACAACGGGCGGCGCCACCATAATGGGCAGCTTCCCCTATCCTCGAAACGGAATTTTAAAGATTGATTATGAATTTATCTTGCTTTTCAAAAAACAGGGTGTGGCACCAGCACCGACTAAGGAACAAAAAGAACTTTCAATAATAACAAAAGACGAGTGGAATACTTATTTCTCAGGGCACTGGTATTTTGCCGGGGCAAAGCAAGACGGCCACATTGCTATGTTCCCGGAAGAATTGCCGGCGCGCCTGATAAAAATGTTCTCATTTTCTGGCGAGACGGTTTTAGACCCATTTCTCGGCAGCGGGACAACTGCACTCGCCGCCAGCAATTTAGGCCGCAATTCAGTCGGCTATGAAATCAATCTGGACTTTATTCCAATAATTAAAGATAAGCTGAATGTCAATCAATCTGACCTTGCAGCCACAGAATATGTGTTTCAAGACGATATTGTTAAAACCGACTTGAATAAAGAGATTGAAAAGCTGCCATATATTTTCAAAGACCCTCATAAACTAAACAAAAAGATTGACCTTAAAAAACTTCAATTCGGTTCAAAAATTGATAAAAACAGCGGTGATAGAGAAGTCTACTATTCTGTAAAAGAAGTAATCAGCCCGGCACTGGTGAAGCTGAACAACGATTTGGTTGTGCGTCTTATCGGTGTAAAAGAAAAAGAGTCTGTTAATGTACAAGCAATCAGGTTTCTAATGGAAAGAACAAAGGGTCAAAAAGTATTTATGAAGTTCGACAATCAGAAATACGATGACAGAAATAACCTGCTTTGCTATCTTTACTTGAAAAACAAGACCTTTATAAATGCCCACATAATCAAGGAAGGGTTAGCGGACGTTGATAGTTTAACTGACTTCAAATACAAAAATAAATTCTTAAACCTACAGAGGCATTAAATGGCTAAAACTCAGAAATATTCCATGGAATTTGGCAAAAAAGAAAAAGTCCTGAATTATGCCTGTCAAACTTATCAGTTATCAAGGCCAAATAAAGTCGGTGCGGTAATGACTCTTATTAGAGAATGCCAGCCAAAGAAGTCTGTCGTTAATGACGGATTAGCCAAAATCTTTCCAGCCATTGTTTTTGAAGAGTCCGATTCTGAACTTGACCACGCAGGAGACATCGACTATGTGGCAAAAGTTGGTAATAGCGCATTTGGGATTCAAATCAAGCCCGTAACGGCGAAGGCAAACTTCGGTAATTATTCTCCAACGGAAAGAATGAAAACCAGTTTTGCGGACTTTGAAGAACAATACGGCGGTAAAGTATTTGTCGTCTTCAGTTTGGACGGAGAAATCGGGAATAAAGAAGTAATTGACCAGATTCGACAGGAAATAGAACGACTGAAGAAATAATACTTGCCCAACAAATCGCTCAACACCGATGCTCATTACGCTCCGCTTCATTCGCACGGGTTAGCTCAGTCGTTAAAGGCGATTTAGCCTAGCCTATCGCCTTTTCATAAATCCTAAATCTCTTATACAACTGTCCTCCTGCCATCTCTACAAGTCTTATAGTCTGTATATTGTCTTCCAATATCCACGAAAATTCGACCTTTTTATATTTATGCTTTTTAACACCCTTAAAACCTTCTCTGAAAAGAAGCGCCTCAACACCTCTATTTCTAAATTCCTCTTTGACTCCTAACAAAAGAAGTCTTGTCTGTGTAATTTTTGTAGAATAATATAATGCCTTCAAAATTGAAAGCGGATTAAGCCTCCCTTTCAGTCTTCTTAAAACCATATTGTAATCCGGAACAAGGCCTAAAAAACCCACAGATTCTCCGTCTTTTTCAGCTATAATTGTCATATCGGTTTGCACTATAGGTTTAAGCCTTTTAGCGCTGTAGATAAGTTCCTCATCAGAAATTGGTATAAAACCCCAGTTGTCCTTCCATGCGGAATTATAGACCTCCTTAAAGACATTCATGTCTTTTAAAAAAGCATTCTTATTTATAGTTCTGGCACTGATGCCTCTCTTTTCAGATAGAGAAGCCACCCTTAAAATCTTTTCAGGCAGTTCATCCGGCACATCGCATATAAAGGCATAGAGGTCTTTTGCCTTTGACATTCCAAAGACATCCATAAAGCGATTGTAATATTCCGGATTATAAGGGGTCATGAGCATAGGTGTTCTATCAAAACCCTCAATAAGAAACCCGCAATATTCATTTGTAGAAAAATTCATAGGACCTCTCATAATATCCATTCCACTGTCTTTTAAATTATTGCAGACCTTCTGAAGCAGCTCATTTGACACATCCTCATCATCAATACATTCAAAAAAACCGAAAAAACCCGCCTTTTCCTTCTGGAGCATAATATGCCTCTGGTCTATTATAGACGCAATTCTACCGGCTATTTTTCCATCCTTTATCGCAATATAAAATTTGACCTGGGCATGTTTAAAAAATGGATTCTTATAACTGAAATGGACCTTTAAGTCTTTTATAAGCTGTGAAGAGTAAAAAGCATCGTCTTTATAAAGCTGTAAGGGAAACTTTATGAATTTCAAAAGATCACTTTTGTTTTTTATTTCTATTATATTTGTCATAGCTTATTGCCCGCGATCCGCAATGAAACATTCTAACATATGGATAGCAGGTATGCTGAAAAGCCTTTAGACGAAGCACTTGATATAACATTATCTTATTTTTGTCATCACCGTCGGTGGTAACTTGTTGGATGATACATTTATAATCTTTCGTTTGCACATAAACAAACACTTTCTAAAGGCTTTGAATGCATACCTGCTATCCATGTTTACGGATTAGGGATAATGCATTATCTGTTTTCAGAAGTTAGGATTTGTTTTTTAATCCATATGCCTCAAATATTTTCTGTTCTATCTCGGACGCTATATTTGGATTATTCTTTAAATACTCCTTTGCATTTTCCCTTCCCTGTCCTATCTTATTGCCGCTGTAGCTATACCATGCGCCGGCCTTTTCAATTATACCTTTATCAACCCCGAGGTCTATTATCTCGCCTATCTTTGAAATACCCTCGTTGAAATATATATCAAACTCCGCCTGTCTAAAAGGCGGCGCAACCTTGTTTTTCACCATTTTTACCCTTACCCTTCCGCCTATAATATCCTGTCCTTCCTTCAGGCTTTCTATTTTTCTGATATCAAGCCTCATAGATGAATAAAATTTAAGTGCGGTTCCACCTGTAGTTGTCTCAGGATTGCCAAACATCACTCCTATTTTCATTCTTATCTGGTTAATAAATATCACTGTGGTCATTGATTTTGATATAGATGCCGTTAACTTCCTCAATGCCTGACTCATAAGCCTTGCCTGCAGTCCCATATGGGCATCTCCCATGTCTCCTTCTATTTCAGCCTTAGGTGTAAGCGCTGCAACAGAATCAATAACTACAATATCCACTGCTCCACTTCTGACAAGTGTTTCAGCAACTTCAAGTGCCTGCTCTCCTGTATCTGGCTGTGAAACTAAGAGATCTTCTACATTAACGCCCAGTTTTGCCGCATATGTAACATCAAGGGCATGCTCTGCATCTATAAAAGCAGCAGTTCCTCCCATTTTTTGCGATTGGGCTATAGCATTTAAGGCAAGAGTTGTTTTACCTGACGCCTCAGGGCCGTATATCTCAATAACCCTGCCTCTCGGAAATCCGCCGATTCCTGTGGCGATATCAAGTGATAAAGAACCTGTAGGTATTACCTGCACACCCTCTGCAACCTCGCCTGCACCGAGACGCATTATTGAGCCTTTTCCAAAACTCTTTTCAATTTGTGAAATAGCCATTTCCAGAGCCTTCATTTTGTCTTTGTTCATTTTAATATCCTCCTTTAGTTTCAGTTATTAAGTTATTGAGTCATTGAGTAAGTTATTGCCGAAAAATAGAGATAGACTT
>DBNT01000172.1 GCA_002299835.1 Nitrospiraceae bacterium UBA665
AAAAAATCGCTCAATTTAGGATAAAAGATATGGGGGCAAATCAGATTAGATCAGAGATCATGGTTTTTAATTAGCATCTATGAGCCATCAGCCAAGAGCTATGAGCTAAATAAAGGAAGCAGTAAATGATTAAAAATATCCACTGGCTCGGGCATGATACATTTAAAATAACCACTCCTAAGGTAATTTATACAGATCCGTTTAAGATTAAAAAGGAAGACACGGCAGATATAATTTTAATAACCCATGACCACTATGACCATTGTTCTTTTGGTGACATAAAAAAGCTGCAGGGATACAACACAATTATTGTTACCACAGAGGACAGCAATGAAGAATAAAAATCCATCGGCAAACGAAAATATCATAAGGCTGCTTAATGAAGGGGCGGGCTTCATATCCGGAGAGAATATAGCCAGCACCCTAAAGGTTTCAAGGGCAGCGGTATGGAAAAGAATAAACATTCTCAGGCAAAAAGGCTATTTCATAGAATCTTTACCAGCAAAGGGATATAGGCTGACAAAATCACCGGATCTGTCTCTTGAAGAAATAAAAAACAGCCTGCAAAAAACAATATTCAAAGACATAATTTATTTCCAACATATTGATTCTACCAATACTCATGCAATGGAACTTGCCTCAAAAGGTTTTCAAGAGGGCACTGTATTAATAGCCGATGAGCAGATACAGGGCAGGGGCAGGCTCGGCAGGAAATGGTTGTCTCCGGCAGGCAAAAACCTTTATATGAGCGTAATCTTAAAACCGCACATACTGCCTCAGGATGCAGCATTTTTAACCCTTATGTCAGCCGTTGCATGCGCCTCTGCGCTTCGGAGACTAACATCCGTGCCTGTATCAATAAAATGGCCGAATGACCTGATGGTATCAGACCTGTCTGAGTGCGGACACGCCACACAGGCAGGCAGAAAATTAGGAGGCATTCTTACAGAAATAAAGGCTGATATGGACAGGATAATGCACGCTGTCATCGGCATTGGCATAAATATAAATCTTGACGCAGAAGATATGCCAGATGAGATTAAAGACACAGCTACATCCATTAAAAATGAATCAGGAGATGCTCAATCAAGAACACTTATAGCCGTTGAAATATTAAAAGAACTTGACAGATGGTATAATATTCTTTTAAATAAGGGGAAGGTTACTATAAAAGATAAGTGGCTAAAACTGTCATCAACTATCGGCCGTGCTGTTAAGGTGACGGTTATGGATACTATATTTGAAGGAACAGCTATGGACATAGACGAAAACGGCATGCTGATATTGCAGTTGTCAGACAACTCTTTTAAAAAGATAAGCGCAGGAGATGTGACAATACTCAGATGAGCGCATTACTTGCTATTGACATAGGAAACTCCACTATTGGATTTGGTTTATTTCCAAACCCGGAAAAAAACACAAAACTATTTATTAAAAAAATTCCCACACATCCGGCACTTTCAGTGGAAGCTTATAAAAAAATAATTGCTGAACTTATAAATTCAAAACTATACATACATAAGTCCTATGACTCCCAAAGGGATATGAAAAATGTTCTGTCATTCCCCGACTTGACCAGAGAATCCAGAAAAAAGGAACTGGATTCTCTGGTCAAGCCAGAGAATGACATTTTCAGAGCAAACTCGTTACTAAACATTGATTCTATAATCTCATCTGTTGTCCCGCCTATTGATCTCCCGATCAGTGAGGCAGCAAAAGCGATATGCGGCAAAAAGCCTCTATTTTTAAGCCATAAAACAGTCAGCAGCATGGCATTTGAAGCAAGCAAGCCATCGGAAGTAGGAACTGACAGAATCGCCAATGCAGTGGCAGGTCTGCATTATGCCGGCATTTTGGCAGCCGGAAAGCCTCATGCATTTAAAAATAAAAAAGCAGCAGCAGTTGTAGACTTCGGCACTGCCACTACTATAACCGTTTGCGCCCCTGTTACAGATGAAACCCACATGTCTCAAAGAGACACAAAAGGGAATGAAAATGTCATTCCTGCGAAAGCAGGAATCCAGAAGGCTAAGGAACTGGATTCCCGTTTACACGGGAATGACAAAATAGAGGTATTTTCGGAGCAAAAACAGAGGTTTATCGGCGGTGCAATTTTGCCCGGAATAAGTCTTATGCTGAAATCACTTTATTCAGGCACATCTAAGCTGCCTCTTGCTGTCTTAAAAAAACCCGACACAGCGCTCGGAAAAAACACTGTGTCATCAATAATTTCTGGCATTGTTCACGGAAGTGTAGGAGCAGTAGAACATCTTATAAAAAGTATGGAGAAAGAAACCGGTTTTAAGTTAAAATTAGTCCTGACAGGAGGACATGCAGGGTTAATGTCCCCTCTAATAAAACAGAAACACAGATTAATTCCTGAACTCACTTTTTATGGACTAAGATTGATATATTTGAAAGCAAAAAGCAGGAAACAATAAGCGATGGGGTCCCCAAAAAATCGAAGATTTTTTGGGGTGGAGATGATGTCCCCAAAAAGTCTGCGACTTTTTGGGGCGCAAAAGGAGCCATCATGCATGAACTGAGAAAAGACCCGATACTTAATAGATGGGTTGCAGTACTCAAAGACTCTAAATCACCAGGATATTATTTAGAGACAATGCCCCATCTGGTGGGGTCCCCAAAAAGTCTGCGACTTTCTGGGGTGGAAACCCATGCCTCTAAAGATAGTAACTGCATACTCTGCCATGGAAAAGATCACGAGACATTGGAGATTTTTGCTATAAGAGACAATAACGCATCCAACTGGCGAACAAGGGTAATTCCGAGACCGTCCCCTGTATTTAGAATTGAAGGTGATCTCGGCAGAAAAGGAGTAGGCATGTATGACATAATGAATAGCATAGGTGCAAATGAGATAATTATAGAGTCTCCTTCTCATAACACACAGCCCGAAGACATGGATGTCTCACAGATGGCAGCAGTGCTCGAAACTTACAGACACCGCATATCCGAACTCGAAAAAGACCCGAGGTTCAGATACATCCTGATACACAAGGATTTCGGAAAAATAGCAGGAGAACTTTATAGCCACCCGCATTCAGAGGTAATTGCAACTCCTATAATACCAAAGGGTATAAAAGAAGAGCTTGACGGCGCAAAGGCATACTATTATTACAAAGAAAGATGTGTATTTTGCGATATAATGAATGAAGAACTAAAAACAGGTAAGAGAGTAATAGTAGAAACTGGTAATTTTGTAGCTTTCATACCCTTTGCGCCCAAGCATCCGTTTGAATACTGGATAATGCCAAGGCGTCACGATTGCGCCTTTCAGGGTATCAACAAAGCAGAGATTGAAGACCTTGCAGCCATCCTGTCATTAACCATAAAAAAAATGAGGTCGCTCCTTAAAAATCCTCCTTATACCTATGTGCTGCATACAGCGCCTAATAGAATACCGAGGAAAGACCACTGGCACACATTAGGAGAAGACTTCCACTGGCATATAGAAATAATGCCGGTTATTACGTCAAAAAGCGGCTTTGAACTTAACTCGGAGCTATATATACTTGATACATCACCAGAAGACGCTGCGGGAAATTTCAGAGAGACTTCGCCTCTCTGAAATTTATACTTTAGCAATATTAATTCCTAATCTTTTTAGGATTTAGATATTAGAACCTAAAAAGAGCGATTCTTAACGATAATTGCTTTTATAGGCACTGGATTCCTGCTTCCGCAGGAATGACTTAAACACTCATCAGGTGAAACTGTCATTCCCGCGAAAGCGGGAATCCAGAAGGTTTCCTTAATAAAATCGCTCAATTTAGGTAGAATTTAAAACTTTTAAAATAAGGAGGCATATTTATGGAGATTAAAAGAATTCTTTTCCCCACTGATTTTTCTGAAGGAGCAATGAATGCCCTGCCGTATGCAGTAGATATGGTAAGGCATTATGGTGCAAAGCTTTATATGATACATGTTATACATGACTTAATAGCAGTATCAGGATTACACATACCTCATATATCAGTTGATGAGATATATAAAGAAATGGCAGCAGCAGCAAAAAAAGAACTTGAAGAATTCGGCGAAATAGAGCGGCGAGATGCAAAAAATATAGAATACGCAATTTTACGAGGAGTGCCATATGAGGAGATTCTCAAATTTGTTGATAAAAATAATATAGACCTGATAGTAATCGGCACTCATGGAAGAAAAGGGCTTGACAGAGTGCTGTTTGGAAGCACCGCAGAAAGGGTTGTCAGAAATGCGCCATGTCCTGTGCTGACCGTAAGGGGACCAAAGAAATGATATGCTCATAACAAATGTCCTTGTTATAGGCGGCGGACCTGCCGGCTCTATAGCAGCAAGATTTTTAGCTGCCCATAATATAGACACAATCCTCATTGAAAGGGACTTATCTTACATAAAACCATGAAAGGCGGCATTCCGAATGCCGCCTTTCATGAACTAAAAATACCCCTTAATACCGTAGCAAAAGAGATACATAAAATAGCAGTAGTTTCCCCGAATGGCGAAATGGTAACCGCACTTTCCTCACCATTCAGCCTTCAACTCTCATCCTTCAGATGATGCCTGCGAATTCTGGTTCAGTTCGGATTATGCCATAAATTTCTATTCATAGGTATTTCCATACTATGAAATTCTTCGGGCATCTGCTGAACCTGTCCCTGGACAAAAAAATCGCATTACAATGAAATTTATGAATAATGTGGGTTAACTATTTTAATTGCCAACAGGTTTATATAAAAGACCTATTGCACGGTCAATCGCTTCTTTGAGTTCACTGTCATGCCTTCCTATTATATTTATATGCCCCATCTTTCTTCTTTCCCTCGCTTCGCTTTTTCCGTAAAGGTGGAGTTTAGCGCCAGGCATAGAAAATATTTCATCAAAATTTATGTCATTTATGCCTTTGCCAAGTATATTAACCATGCCTGCCTGACAGAAAAGCTTGGGAACAGGCAGTGTAATGTCGCATATTGCCCTTATAAGCATCTCAAACTGTGAAATATCGCATGCGTCCATTGTATAATGCCCGGAGTTATGAGGTCTGGGTGCAAACTCATTTATAAGGACTTGGTGGCTATCAAGCACAAACATTTCTATAACAAGTAAACCAACAATACCTAAGGCATTTGCCAGTTCAGCCGTTATCTCATAAGCCCTTTTCTTTGCTATTTCATCTATATCTGCCGGAGCTATGGTGTAGAAAAGAATCCCCCTGTCATGAATATTTTCGGCAGGAGGATAAAAGACAATATCCCCTCTTTTATTTCTGGCGCATATAACAGATATTTCTTTTATAAAAGGGATAAGCTCTTCTGCAATTATTGCGCCGCTTAAATCTTCCTTAATGCCCTCATAGTCGCCCTCTGATTTTAAAATGTAAAGCCCTTTGCCGTCATATCCACCTTTTGATGCCTTTGCAACAAGCGGGGTTTTATTAATTAGCGGGGCTAACTGCGATTTATCCTCCAATATCCAGAACTTCGGGACAGGAAAACCATTATCTGAAAGATACCTCTTTTCTGATATTCTGCTCTGCTTGATTCCAAGCACTGTGGTGGATGGGAAGACCGGAATGTTATCTTCTATGCTGGCCGCCACATCTATATCAATATGCTCAAACTCATAAGTAGCAATATTACAGTCTTTTATAAAGTCATACACATTGTCCGGATGATATGTCCTGTCTGCTACCTGTGCAGCAGGGCCGCTAATATCCGGGTCAAGGACAGCGGCATAGTAGCCCATTCTCCTCAGTTCAAGTATAAGCATTCTGCCGAGTTGCCCGCCGCCAATAACCCCTATTTTAGACCCCGGATAAAGCGGCATTTTAAAGCAATTCCTCCTCAGAAATCTCTGTATTTATAACCTTTTCTTTCAGTTTCCGGGCATAAGCCTCAACCCGTTCCTGAATTTCCGGATATTTTATGCCCAGTATTTTAACTGCAAGAATGCCTGCATTTTCTGCATTGCCTATCGCTACTGTAGCCACAGGTATTCCAGCTGGCATCTGCACAATAGACAGAAGGGAGTCAATTCCATTCAATGATGTCGTTGGAATCGGAACGCCTATTACAGGTAGAGGGGTTTTCGATGCAGTCATGCCCGGCAAATGCGCGGCTCCGCCTGCCCCTGCTATGATAACCTCTATGCCTCTGTCCTTTGCATCTTCTGCATATCTGAACATTTCATCAGGTGTTCTGTGGGCTGATTTAATGGATATTTCATACGGTATGCCAAGCTCGTGAAGGACAGCAGCAGCCTTTTTCATTACAGGAAGGTCGCTTTTACTTCCCATTATAATTCCTACCAAAATTTTATTACCCTGAAACTTTTCCACAGTCATTAATATTGCCATGTTAAATTGATATAAATCAACAGCGGTCTTGACCCATAATCCCGATTTAGAAATTC
>DBNT01000059.1 GCA_002299835.1 Nitrospiraceae bacterium UBA665
GTCTATCTCTATTTTTCGGATATAAACCGCACCTTGCCAAAAGGAACTGACTTTGCTAAAATAACTGCTGAGCTTGTCGAAGCACGAGGAGATTGCTCAGACCTGCCTGTGCAGGCACGTAGGCAAGGAGGCAGACAGGTCTTGGATTTAAAACACCAATTGAAACCGCCCAAGCGCTCAAGTTGAGTGCTTGGTAAATTCTAAGTTTGTTGCACTTGGAGGTTGAATGCGGGCTATATATAATAAAAACTGTGGAAATGTGAAAGATTATAAATGTCTCTATTAAGCTTTTTGAAGATAGCAATTAAGGACTACTGGAGGGTTGGTGCAATAAAGCCAACTTCTGACTTTGCTGCAAAAAAACTTGCCGGGCTTATTGAACCTAATCATAAATTCATCATAGAGTATGGAGCAGGCGATGGAGCTCTAACAAGAGAAATTTTAAAGACATTACCGCCAGATGGTTTACTAATTGCTGTAGAGATAAACAGCAGCTTTGTTAAAGAATTAAAAAAAATACAGAATAACCAATTACTAATAATAAACGATAATGTCTCAGACATCTCAAAAAACTTAACAAAACTTGGACTGCCAAAAATTGATGCTGTTATTTCAGGAATACCGTTTTCGCATATCAAGGCGGAAACTGGCAAGGAGATTATCAGAAACACCTATCAATCCCTTGCAGAATCTGGCATGTTTATAATATATCAGCATTCTCCTCGCATCCTCCCATGGCTGAAAAGTCTCTGCAATGGAAACATTCAATGGTATTTTGAACCGAGAAATTTTCTTCCTTATTTTGTGATGATAGCCAGGAAACAGGATTAGCATATCTTCACAATAATTTGCCTGTTAATATCTATTAATGTGATAATATTAAATGTCTTATACCTTAAAAATAAAACATGTTATCAGTGAACTGCAGGATTTCTATATTCTTTCAATAAAAGGACTTTGTGGGGTATTTAGAAAACCATTTTATTTTAAAGATACTATAGAACAGATGGATTATTCAGGAGCAGGATCGTTTTTAATAATTGTTATCGTTTCTCTTTTTGTAGGCATGTCGCTTTCGCTGCAGCTTTCTGCTGAACTTTCTCCACTCGGGCTTGAGATATATACAGGAAAAATTGTGGGGATTTCTATAATCAGAGAACTCGGACCAGTAATAGCTGCCCTTGTTTTTACAGGCAGGGTAGGAGCCGGCATGTCATCTGAGTTAGGCTCAATGATGCTTGGCCATCAGGTTGACACGCTCAGGGTTTTTGGCATTGACCCGATAAAAAAACTTGTTACACCCCGCATAGTCAGCGCCCTTATAATGCTGCCAGCGCTAACAATCATAGGCAATGCAGTTGCACTTTTAGGTGGCTATTATATATCGGTATATGTTGGTCATCAAAGCGGAGCGCTTTACTGGAGCGCTATACGAGAAGAATTAATCTTTGAAAATATTATTGCCGGCATCACAAAACCATTTGTTTTTGGTTATCTAATAGCATCTATATGCTGCTATGTCGGGCTTTCAACAAAGGGCGGCTCAATTGGACTCAGACGGTCAACCACAAAGGCTGTGGTAGCTTCCATAATAATGATAATAGTCTCTAATTTCGTCCTTAGCCGCGCACTACTTTATATTTTAGGGTTTCAGATATGATAGTATTTGACAGGGTATCTTTTTCGTATAAACAAAGACAGGTGCTAAAAGAGACAAGCTTTTCAGCAGATTTTAATGAAAGAGTGGCTATTTTGGGCGGAAGCGGTGAGGGGAAAACTACTGTTTTAAGACTAATAGTTGGGCTGATAAAGCCGGATGCCGGCAGAATATTTATTGATGGTGAGGATATAACGGACAAAACAGAGGATGAATTGAGAAGCACAAGAATGAAGTTTAGCCTTCTTTTTCAAGAAGGGGCTCTCTTTGACTCCCTTAATGTCAAAGAAAATGTGGCATTTTGTCTAAGAGAATATACAAAGATGTCAGAGGAAAATATAGACCGAAAAGTAATGGAATTGCTGAAAATTGTCGGCGTAGAACATGCAATACATCTGATGCCAGAAGAATTAAGCGGCGGCATGCACAGAAGGGTATCCATAGCAAGGTCTCTTGCTGCATGTGAGCCGAGGATGTTTCTATATGATGAGCCAACATCAGGTCTTGACCCAATAAATTCAGATAATATTTGCAAACTTATTTTAGATTTAGCTAAAAACAACACCGGCTTTATAATAGTGACACATAAAGTGTCAGATGCATTGAAAACAGCGCAAAGGTTCATGTTTTTAAAAAATGGCATGCTGGCATTTGACGGTAGCAAAAAAGAACTAATGCAGGTTGACAATGCAGATGTAAAGGAGTTTATAAATGTGTAAAAGGAGGCGCATATGTTTGATATAAAAAAACAACTTATGTGGTCAAAACTTAAGGTAGGATTAGTTATAACCACAACGCTTGCAATACTCTTTATAACTGTATTTTTTGCAGGCAGCATTGAAAGGTTATTTCAGCCAAGGGTTGAAATAACAGCATGGATTGAAGATGTTAAGGGCTTAAGGGCAGGCGCGCCTGTATGGGTGTCAGGTATAGAAATTGGGTCGGTCGAAAAAATATCTTTACATCCGGAGCATGGCACTGTAGTGACAATGTCTGTTAATAAAGACGCCCTAAATTTTATCAGAACAGATTCATATGCATATGTAATGACAGCCGGACTTCTGGGAGATAAGCATATTGAGTTAACTGCAGGGTCTATAGAAGCTAAACCTTTAGGACCAGGTGATGTTATAAAGGGCAAGGCACAAATTGACTTCAGAGATGTAATGGAAGCTGGCGCTACATCAATTCAAAAAATGACCTCATTTATTGACACGCTTGAAGATGTTATAGTGCAATTTGAAAAAGCCGAGGGAACAGTCGCAAAATTCTTAACAGACCCGTCGGTTTATAACAATCTAAAGGCAGCAACAGAATCACTTGCAGTCATTATGGATGATATAAACAAACAAAGAGGAACATTGGGATTGCTTTTGAAAGACCCATCGCTATATAACTCGCTTGTATCGGCAACCTCCAGACTTGATGGGTTAAGCGGCAAACTCGATGAGGGCGCTGACAGAATGATAGCCGCGGCTTTCACTATAGAGGAGTTTGGCAAAAAACTCAATGACAGTCGTGGAACAATTCATAAACTCATTGAGGATGACGAACTATATAATAATCTTAACAATGCATCAGAGCGCTTGAATTCAATTCTTGCCAGCATTGACAGAGGAGAAGGCACAGCAGGAGCTCTACTGAGGGATGAAGAACTGGCCGTTGAATTAAAAAAGACGATAGCAGAGGTCAGAAGCTTAATAAACGATATTAAAAGCGATCCAAGAAAATATTTCAAATTCAGCATATTTTAGTTTACTTGTCCCCGAAGCTTGTTCCCGAGTGCTGTTGTCGGGAATCTGTAGTCGGGGATTTGTTGGGAGATTAGGGCAAAAACAATGCCTTCAAAAGAGTTTACACAAAAATTTGACATAACAGCGGTTTAAAAAGTATAATTTAATTAAGAATCATTCCTAATGGAGGATATGCCATAAAACCCGAAGAGATCAGAAGACGAATTATAAACAGACTTAAGGAAAAAAGACTTAAACTCACTCCTCAAAGGCTTGAGATTATCAATATACTCACAAGCACTGAAGAACATCCCGGCGCCCGCGACATTATAGTTACAGCGAAAAAAAAGTCTCCAAACATAAGTATGTCAACGGTTTATTACACCTTAAATCTTTTAAAAAAGGAGGGGCTTATAAAAGAAATTGAATTTTATGATAAGGCAAACAGATATGATGCAAATACATCAAATCACCTCAATCTTATATGCACAAAATGCGGCAGGATTGAGGACTTTAAGGATGAGTTGCCTGTATCTTTCGATAAAATAGAGAAAAAAACAGGCTTTAAATCTCATGAAATGCGCTTTGAATATTACGGTTATTGTAAGGAGTGCAAGCAAAAAAAGCTTTAAAAATTTTTTTATCCTAAATAGGAATTATTCCTATTTAGTTTAGACTTAGTTGTACAAAAACTATATAGTGTAGTGGAAGGGAGGTGGTTAAATCTGGAAAGTATTAATATAAAGGTGGGTATGTTATTGCTAAAACTAAAAACAGGAGTCAGCCAAAACATGCATTTTAAAAACTTTTTCTCGAAAGAGAATAGTTTTTAGCTGCAAATTATAGTAGCGGTGTTCAAAAATTCAAACATTGAGAGGAGGAATATCATGGAAGAAGACAGCAAAAGCCAAGTAACAAGTGAGGCTAATAAACGCACTGCTGGCGGAGGGAAGTCAATTAAAGACTGGTGGCCGAACCAGTTGAACCTAAAGATTCTACACCAGAATTCGCCAATGGGCAATCCGATGGGAAAAGGTTTCAATTACGCCAAAGAGTTCATGTCTTTAGATTTGGAGGCTGTAAAAAAAGACCTTCGTGAACTGATGACAAAGTCTCAGGACTGGTGGCCAGCGGACTTTGGGCACTATGGTCCACTGCTCATCCGCATGGCATGGCATAGCGCCGGCACTTACCGCATAGGCGACGGTCGCGGTGGTGCAAGCACAGGACAGCAGCGATTTGCGCCGCTTAACAGTTGGCCTGATAATATTAACCTTGACAGGGCACGTCGTCTGCTCTGGCCGATTAAGAAAAAATACGGTCGCAAGATATCCTGGGCAGACCTTTTGATCCTTGCTGGTAATATTGCACTTGAATCTATGGGATTCAAAACCATAGGCTTCGCCGGCGGACGAGAGGATTGGTGGGAGCCAGATGAAAGCGTTTACTGGGGTCAAGAGGGCCAGTGGCTTGAGGACAAGCGCCGCTCCGCAGAGGGCGACCTTGAGAATCCGCTCGCCGCGACACAGATGGGGCTGATATATGTAAATCCCGAAGGCCCTGGCGGCAATCCGGACCCAATCGCTGCAGCCAAAGACATTCGCGTGGCGTTCAGTCGTATGGGAATGAATGATGAAGAGACCGTCGCTCTGATCGCGGGCGGCCATGCCTTTGGCAAATGCCACGGCGCCGGCCCTGCATCCCATGTGGGTCCCGAACCCGAGGCTGCTCCTATTGAAGAACAAGGCCTTGGCTGGAAGAGCAGCTTTGGCACAGGCAAAGGCGCTGACACGATAGGCAGCGGACTGGAAGTTACATGGAGCAGCACGCCTACCAAGTGGGGCAACCAATTCTTATTCAACCTGTTTCATTACGAATGGGAACTGACAAAGAGTCCTGCGGGCGCGCACCAGTGGGTGGCTAAAGATGCGCCATCAGTCATTCCCGATGCGTACGACCCGAACAAAAAGCATAAGCCGACCATGCTGACCACAGACCTTTCGCTGCGCTTTGATCCTGTATATGAAAAGATAACCAGCCGTTTTTTGAAACACCCGGCTGAATTAACAGATGCCTTTGCACGCGCATGGTTCAAGCTCACACACCGTGACATGGGTCCACACACGCGATATCTGGGACCAGATATGCCTTCCGAGGAATTTATCTGGCAGGACCCAATTCCTACAGTCAACCATAAATTGATTGACGAGAAAGACATTTCCGAACTCAAAGCCAAAATACTTGCCTCCGGTATGTCCGTCTCGCAACTTATCTATACAGCATGGTCTGCTGCCTCCACTTTCCGCTGCTCAGACTACCGCGGCGGCGCTAACGGAGCCCGCATCCGTATGACTCCACAAAAAGATTGGGAGGTCAATCAGCCCGAGCAACTCGACAAAGCGCTTGGCATACTTGAAGGCATTCAGCAAAAATTCAATGCCTCTAATACCGACGGCAAAAAGGCATCGCTCTCTGACCTCATCGTGCTGGCTGGCTGCGCCGGTGTTGAACAAGCGGCGAGAAATGCCGGTTATGATGTGATGGTTACCTTCACGCCTGGACGCATGGACGCCTCGCAGGAACAGACCGATGTTCAATCCTTCGCTGTGCTCGAGCCAAACTACGACGGCTTTCGCAATTACCTAAAGGCTAAATTCAGCATACCGGCTGAAGTATTGCTAATAGATAAGGCACAACTGTTAGCACTAACTGCGCCAGAAATGACAGTACTTGTCGGAGGTATGCGAGCCTTAAATGCTAACTTTAGACAGATGAAGCACGGTGTCCTTACCATGCGTCCTGAAGCACTGACCAACGACTTTTTTATAAACTTGCTTGATATGAGCACAGAGTGGCATGCATTCGCGGAAGATGCGAATGTGTTTGAAGGCCGCGACCGCAAGACAGGCGCGCTTAAGTGGACTGCCACCCGTGTTGATTTGATATTTGGTCATAACGCCCAACTCCGAGCTATTGCAGAAGTCTATGCAGGTGAGGATTCGCAGGAAAAGTTTGTGCACGACTTTATAGCAGCGTGGAACAAAGTTATGAACCTTGACCGTTTCGATTTAGCAATACAATAATATAATTGGGACTTGCGAATAAATAAGGCAAAAAGGCGCCGGTAAATATACCGGCGCCGCCAAATATATGAAATCAGGAGGTTAATCATGCATCCCATGACAAAGGAAAATTTAAAATCTGCCTTTTCAGGCGAAAGCCAGGCACACATGAAATATCTTATTTTTGCTGATAAGGCAGAGGAAGAAGGATTTAGCAATATCGCAAAGCTTTTCAGAGCTATTGCTTATGCTGAAATGGTTCATGCCTCAAACCATCTCAATGCCTTAAACGGCAGCAATATGACTTTTGATAATCTTGATGTTGCCATTAAAGGGGAGAGCTTTGAAGTTGATGAGATGTATCCAGCATATAAAGCAGTTGCGGAAATGCAGGATGAAAAGAAGGCTGTAAAGTCCATGCATTATGCCCTTGAGGCAGAAAAGATTCATGAGGCTTTATACTTAGAGGCAAAAGATGCAGTTAAAGCAAATAACGATTTAGAGATTGGAGAGATAAATATCTGTCCTGTCTGCGGTCATACAGTTATTGGCAATGCTCCTGAAAGGTGTCCTATATGCGGTGTGCTGGGAGAAAAGTTTAAGAAATTTTAGAGAATCGGTTTTATAAACAGGTTCTTTGAGCCTGCAAACTTAACAGAGGAGGTTTTCATATGAAAGGGAATCCTAAACTTATCGAGACATTAAACTCATTGCTTGCTGATGAGTTAACTGCAATTAATCAGTATATGGTACATTCAGAGATGTGTGCTAACTGGGGCTACGAGAAACTCCATAAACATTTTGAGCAACGTGCAATTACCGAAATGAAACATGCAGAAAAACTAATAGGGAGAATACTATTTTTAGAAGGAATACCGATTGTCTCTAACCTCAGAAAGATATACATAGGAAGTGATATTCCGAAGCAATTAGAAAACGACCATGCTGCTGAGGAAGGAGCAATTAAGGCTTACAATGAGGCAATAAAGCTGGCAGGAGAAGTGAACGATTTTGCAACACGGGAGATACTCGAACATATCCTTAACGATGAGGATCAACATATAGACGAGATAGAGGAACTTCGGGATCAGATTTCCCACATGACCCTACAGATATTCTTAACAACACAGGTGTGATTTTTTCAGAGTTAACAGAAATACTTAGCCCCGAAGAGGCATAGCCTCTTCGGGGCTAAAAAAAAGAAGTGTTTTCTATTTATGTCCTATGTAAATCCATACTCCTTCCATCTCATATCAACGAGCTTTTTAATCTCATCAGACATAAAAAGCTCATCAGGCCAGTCTCTCATCATGCCCTCTTCCCTTGTTTTTCTTGTCGCATCAATGCCCATCTTAGAGCCGTATCTCGGAAATTTGGCAGCATGATCTAAATCATCAAGAGGTCCTTCTGCAATAACCACATCTCTTTTCCAATCCACATTGTTTAAAACACGCCATGCAGTATATGAAGTATTCTGAACATCAACATCGTCATCCACAATAATCAACAGCTTTGCAAACATCATCTGCCCCTTGCCCCATAAGCCGTGAATAATCTTCTTTGCATGTCCTGGATAGCTTTTTTTAATGGAAATTATGGCGCAGTTATGGAACACCCCCTCCATCGGAAGATTCATATCCTTTATCTCCGGAAATTCAAGCCTGACAAGCGGCAAAAATATACGCTCTGTAGCTTTACCCATATAACAGTCTTCCATAGGAGGCTTTCCAACAATGGTTGCAGGGTATATCATATCTTTCCTGTGGGTAATGCATGTCACATGAAGGACAGGATAATAGTCTGCAGCAGAATAAAAACCTGTATGGTCTCCAAACGGCCCTTCTATAAGCATTTCACCGGGTTCAAGGTAGCCTTCTATAATAAGCTCGCTGTTAGCAGGAACTTCAATGTCAGAAGTAATGCACTTTACCATTTCAACGGGTTGTCTCCTTAAAAATCCTGCAAAAAGCATCTCATCTATTCCTTCAGGAAGTGGTGCACTTGATGCATATATTACCGCTGGATCACCGCCGACTGCAATTGCAGCAGGCATTTTTTTATTAAGCTTTTTATATTTATCATAATGCCTTGCTCCGTCTTTGTGAATATGCCAGTGCATGCCTGTAGTAGTTTTATCATAAATATGTATCCTATACATTCCAGAGTTAGGTTTGCCGGTTTCAGGGTCTTTTGTAAAAACCATTGGAAGGGTTACAAACCTGCCTTCATTTTTAGGAGGAAAGCTCTTTAAAGGATACTGCTTCCTTACTGAATCGGTTATCTGTCCGTCTCCGGGCCAGCATTTGATAATCGGGAATTTGCTCAAATCCGGATTGTCTTTTTCAATAATCTCCTGACAGGAAGCATCCTTAACTCTTTTTGGAAGCCATTTGGACATCTCAAATAACTTTGGCAGCATCGCAATTTTTTCCATCAGCGTCTTTGGAGGAGCCTGATTAAGCAGGTCTTCTATTCTTTTAGCAACATCATCAAGCTCATTAACTTCAAGAGAAAGGCTCATCCTCTCAAAAGAGCCAAATATATTAGTAACAACAGGATATTTAGAGCCTTTTACTTTTTCAAAAAATAGTGCCTTGCCCCCGCCAGGGCTTTTGCACATCTTGTCAGTGATTTCAGAAATCTCTAAAATAGGGTCAACCTCAACCTTTATTCTGTGAAGAAGTCCCTTTTTGTCAAGCGCAGAAATAAAATCTCTTAAATCCCTGTATGCCATATTGTTTCCTTTTTTTATTTTTATTTATTTTACCTTTTATCGCTTTGTATTTACAATTCATAAAAAAGATTAGTCTTTTTGACTGCTGACTATCAATGTCAACTATGAAATTGTGGCTCTTTGCCTGCACCTTGTAAAATGTTTGACAATTAGTTTAACAGAAAGTAAAATAAAATTATGAAAATAGTTGCTGTCAGAGTGCCGGAAGAAATTAAAAAAAAGATGAAGGATGTTCCTGAAGATTGGAGCGAGTATATCAGAAAGGCGATTGAAGACCGCATTGAGCGGGAAAAAAATAAAAAAATATTGAAGGATTTAAAAAAACTCTGGAAGGGCATGCCAAAGACTCCAAAAGGTTTCAGCGCCAAAAGCATAAGGGAAGATAGGGACAGTGGTTAAACTGGTTACTGATGCAAGCATATTAAGCTCGTTTTTTCTTGATGAAGATGAAGGGCAAAAAATGCAGCAGCTTATCAATTCTGATGCAGAATTCTATGCCCCATCTTTTTGGAGATTTGAGGTTTCCAACGCGATTTGGAAAAGAAAAGAAATACCTTTAAACATTGCAGATGGAATAATAGAAGAAGTATGGGATTTTGCAGTTCATGAAGAATTGCCGGCAAAATGGGCTAAAGAAGCATTTCATATCAGTAGGAAATACAATCTTCCATTTTATGATTCCTCTTACATAGCCATGGCAAAACAGCTTAATATTCCGCTCTGGACATTGGATAAATTGCAGGGCAATACGGCTATGAAGGCAGGGGTATCTTTATGGGGAAAATGAAGAAAATGAAGGAGGATTTATGCTGCCAGATATTAAATATGATGATAAAGGTCTTATTCCAGTCATAATTCAGGATTTTGAAAATGGAGATGTCCTGATGATGGCGTATATGAACGAGGCTTCTCTTAAAATGACTATAGACACGGGCTTTACGCATTATTGGTCAAGGTCAAGGCAAAAATACTGGAAAAAAGGGGACACTTCTGGTAATTTACAGGAGGTAAAGGAGATATTGTATGATTGTGATGTAGACGCGCTTTTAATCAAAGTTAAACAGCATGGCGGTGTGGCATGTCATACAGGAAACAGGACATGCTTTTATAGAAAGATAGAAAGGTGATAGGGAGGTTTTATGAGTGACTGTATTTTTTGTAAAATAATTGAAAAGAAGATACCTGCCAGAATAATTTACGAGGATGACTATGCTATTGCCTTTGAGGATGTAAATCCACAAGCCCCTGTTCATACCCTCGTGATTCCGAGGAAGCATATATCAACGCTCCTTGATATTAAAGAAGAGGACAATAACCTTTTAGGCCATATATTTAAGATTGCTAATAAGATTGCAATCGACAAGGACATTGCCAAGCGGGGTTTTAGGGTTGTAACGAACTGCAACCCTGAAAGCGGGCAGACGGTTTATCATATACACTTTCATATCCTTGGCGGGCGTCATATGCACTGGCCTCCAGGATAATAAAAGATATCCCAAAAACAGAGATAGAGAAT
>DBNT01000062.1 GCA_002299835.1 Nitrospiraceae bacterium UBA665
AGGGGGATTTAATGGGATGACAATTCCCTCTGTTTTTGGATATGGATTATTTTATCATTAGTAAGATATTGTAAATTATGCTGTTAATATACAGATCTGTTTTGAAGGAACTGCTGATTGCCTTTGTTTTGTCGGTGCTTTTCCTTAATTTTACACTTATGATGGAAGATCTTCTGAAGTTCAGTAGGCAGCTTTCAGGAGTCGGAGTTTCTATTGCGGACATGTCTCTTGTAGTTTTTTATCTGCAGCCGCAGGTGCTGACCCTTACAATACCGATGGCCATGCTCTTGTCAGTGCTTTTGACATACGGAAGAATGAATGCTGACAATGAGATAGTTGTATTGAGATGTAGCGGCATGTCTTTCAGGTCTATATCAATGCCTGTGGTATATTTGGGAATAATTTGTTTTGTTATAAGCCTCTCAATGAGTTTTTACTTTAGTCCTAAAGGAAATAAGCTGCTAAAAGAAAGGGTCTCGCAAATTTTAACTCAGCGAGGTTTTATGACTATAGAGGAGGGGATATTCAACACGGCATTTGAGGGCATAGTTATAATGGTAAAAGAAAAACCTGCTCCAGATAGGCTCTCTGGCATATTCATACTTGATGAGAGAAATAAAGAGGAACAGAAAATAATAACCGCAAGACAGGGGAGAATATTTCCGGGAAAAGACTCCCTCGGCTTTTCACTGACCGATGGCCATATTTATATTACAAAAGGAAAAGTATTTACAGAGATAGGTTTTGGCGAATACAATTTCAGACTCAGTCCTTCTGCCAAAGAAAGGGATCCAAAAAACAGCGAACTGACCCCTATCGAACTTTTAAGGACTTCAAAAGAATTTCCCGATAGAAAAACAGAGTTGCTGCTTGAATTTCATAGAAGACTTTCTATGCCGGCGATATGCTTGATATTAGTCTTTTTAGGGCCATCTCTTTCATTAATGGCTGGAAAGTCCGGCAGGCTTGGCGGTCTTACAATTGGACTCGCAGTGTTTGCAGCATACTATACGCTTCTTCTTTACGGAGAAAGTCTGAGCCGCTCTGATAAACTGCCTCACTTTGTTGGCTCATGGCTTGCATTTGTTGCTTTGGGAATGATTTCGTTTTTTATATTTGAAAGGGTAAACAGGAAATGAGTGTCAGAATATGCTTTTAATACAAAAATTATACATCAAAGATTTTCTGAAAACGCTATTTGTTTTAGGATTAGGAATATCTGCTATATTTAGCATTATCGGATTCATGGACAAGATTGACGGTTTCATGCCACACAATCCGTCAACAGAACTTCTTCTGAAATACATACTCTTTTCCATACCAGAGTATATTCACTATCTTTTGCCCATGGCGGTTCTTTTAAGCAGTCTTTTTATTTTTTCACAGGCTGCTAAAAGAAAAGAGATTGTAGCAATAAAAGCTTCTGGGGGAAAAATAAAAAATCTCCTTGCTCCTTTTGTGGCAATGGGAGTTATCCTTACAGTTTTAGGCTTTGTTATCAGTGAGTTTGTTGTGCCTAAGGCATCTAAAGGCGCCCATGAGATTAGAAATGCGATAACGAAACAGCAAAGAAGTGCTGTATTTAAAGAAGGCACGATTCATATGAGAGGCAAAGACGGCTCTATAGTGCGGATATCCCTCTATATACCAGACGGTGATATTTTAAAAGGCATTAGCATATTTAGATTTGACGAAAAAGGATTTAAAGAAAGGATTGATGCAGTGACAGCAAAATGGAAAAACAATGCTTGGAAACTCCAGAATGTTACAATTTACAATATCAGGGAAGGCAGAGTGGTTACAGCGCCGGAAATAGAATATCCATACATTGTATCTCCAAGGATATTTCAGAAAGACCTCAGAAAAATAGAAGAAATGGCTCTAATTGAGTTGGTAAAATATCAGAGGAGATTAAATGAGGCAGGATTTAAAAATACTAAATTAACTGTGGACATCAGTGCAAGGCTGTCTTACCCGCTGATTAATCTCTTTATGCTTCTTTTTGGCATATCATTGTCTCTGGGAGGCGCATTTCATAAAAATTTTACAGAAAGAATAATGAAAGGGGGTAAGGTAGGCAGCGGTATTATTACTGCCGGATTGGGACTTGTTGTAAGCCTTATTTACTGGCTTGGATATGCCTTTTTTCTTTCTTTAGGATATGCAGCAACAATCCCTCCTGTGTTTGCACCGTGGATTATGCCGATGTTATTTGCTGCAGGTTCAATATATTTATACAGGCAAATACCCGAGTAAAAAACTATAGTCTGCAAAGGCCGCTATTAAGGCATATCTGTTTATAACTCATAACTGTCGCTCCATAAGTTGAATCTTTGTTTTATTTTGTTATTTTACACTACCATTCGGATTTGGAATTTGAAAAATAAGGGGTAATTATGCTATCTTTATCAGCTAAAACACACGTCTAAAAAGGTTCTCTAATGGTCTTATAACCGCAGCTTTGCTGTTGTTATGGGTTTAAAAGAACCAGGCGGAGGAAAAACCATAGGAGGAAAGATGGCAGTTGTAACGATGAAAGAATTGCTGGAGTCCGGCGTTCATTTTGGGCATCAGGTAAAGAGATGGAATCCGAAGATGAAAAAATATATCTTTGGGGAGAGAAACGGTATTCATATCGTTGACCTTCAAAAAACTCTAAAGGGGGTAGAAGACGCATATAATTTTATCAGAGATATGGCTTCTACTGGCGCACCTGTGCTTTTTGTAGGAACAAAGAAGCAGGCACAAGATGTTATTAGAGAAGAGGCAAAAAAGGCAGGCGCTTTTTATGTAAACAATAGGTGGCTTGGCGGTATGCTTACAAATTTCTCAACTGTAAGAAAAAGCATAGAGAGGCTAAAGAAGATAGAAGCAATGAAAGAAGACGGCACTTACAATGTCCTGACCAAAAAAGAAGTGACTCATCTTGAAAAGGAGAGAAATAAACTGGAGAAAAATCTGAGCGGTATAAAAGAGATGACAAGACTTCCCAGCACTATTTTTATTATTGATTCCAAAAAAGAGAAGATAGCCATAGATGAGGCAAAGAGGCTTTCTATCCCCATAGTCGCTGTTGTTGATACAAACTGTGACCCGGATGATGCTGATTATGTGATACCTGGTAATGACGATGCTATCAGGGCTATTAAGCTAATATCATCAAAAATGGCAGAAGCTGTTCTTGAAGGAAAGGGCGCACTTGCCAAAACAATTGAAGAAGAGACTGAAAAGACCGCCATAGAAGAAAAAATTGCATTTGAGGAGGTTTCAGAATGACAGTTACAGCCGATATGGTTAAAGAGTTGCGCGACAAAACAGGAGCCGGTCTTATGGATTGTAAAAGCGCCCTTGCAGACAGCAAAGGGGATATGGAGAAGGCTTTTGATATCCTCAGGCAGAAAGGGCTTGCCACTGCTACTAAGAAATCAAGCAGGACTGCATCCGAAGGGCTTGTTGGCTCTTATATCCATATGGATAAACTCGGTGTGCTTGTAGAGGTTAACTGCGAGACCGATTTTGTTGCAAGGACGAATGATTTCAGAGGGCTTGTCAAAGATATAGCTATGCATATCGCTGCTTTAAATCCGGTTTATATATCAAAAGAGGATGTCCCTCAGGATGTAATATCAAGGGAGAAAGATATTTATATGGCGCAGGTTGGGGGCAAACCCCTAGAGGTTGTAGAAAAAATTGTTGAGGGCAAGCTCATCAAGTTTTTCAGTGAGTCGTGTCTTTTAGAACAGGTATTTGTTAAAGATACTGAACAAAAGATGAAGATAAAAGACCTTATAACAGAGAAAATTGCAAAGTTAGGAGAGAATATAGTGGTAAGAAGATTTGCGAGATTTCAGGTTGGCGGGAGCGCGGAGAAAAAAGGGGAGTGAAAACAGATAAGCGTTACAAGAGAGTTCTCTTAAAACTCAGTGGCGAGGCACTTATAGGCGATAGAGGATATGGAATAGATCCGGCCACAGTTGAGTTTATGGCAGCAGAGATAAAGAAAGTCGTTACCCTTGGTGTTGAGATTGCTATTGTAATAGGGGGAGGCAATATTTTTAGAGGTGTTCAGGCATCTGTAGAGGGTATGGAGAGGACCTCTGCCGATTATATGGGCATGCTCGCTACAGTTATAAATGCCCTTGCACTACAGAACGCCCTTGAAAAACTCGGCATACAGACAAGGGTGCAGTCTGCAATAGAGATGAGGGAACTCGCAGAGCCGTATATAAGGCGCAAGGCAGTCAGACATCTCGAAAAAGGCAGGGTAGTAATATTTGCAGCAGGGACAGGCAATCCGTATTTTACTACTGATACTGCTGCAGCGCTTCGCGCAATGGAAATAGGAGCCGATGCAATATTTAAAGGCACCAAGGTTGACGGCGTTTATACGGCAGATCCGGTGAAAGATCCAGAGGCAAAAAAATATGATGAGATTACATATATAGATGTGCTGAAACGCAATCTGAAGGTTATGGACTCAACAGCGATAACATTGTGCATGGACAACAATCTTCCGATAGTTGTATTTAATATTAAGAAACCCGATAATATTAAAAAACTCATTAAAGGCATGAAGATTGGAACAACAGTAAAGACAGTGACGAGTAACAAGTAACGAGAAGTTAGTAACGAGTTTATTTAAGGAATTATTATTTTTATCATTATACTCGTTACTCGTTACTTTCAACTCGTTACTGTAGTTAAGGGGTGAGGAGATGAGCGAGTTTAAAAATAAGGCTGTTGACAGAATGAATGGAGCGATAGAGACCATTAAAAAGGACTTTGCCTCTATAAGGACAGGAAGGGCCTCTATTTCTTTGCTCGATGGGATATTGGTAGATTACTATGGAACACCTACGTCAATAAATCAGGTGGCGTCCCTCGGCATTCCTGATCCGAGGCAGATAGCCATTCAGCCGTGGGAACAAAGGCTTATCCCTGAAATTGAAAAGGCTATTCTTAAATCTGATCTGGGGCTTACACCGGGCAATGACGGAAAGACTATAAGAATAAACATCCCTCCGCTTACAGAGGAAAGAAGAAAGCAGCTTGTAAAAGTGGTTAAAAAAAGAGCTGAAGAAGCGAGGGTTGCAATCAGGAATATAAGAAGGGATACTAATGAAGAAATAAAGAAGGCTGAAAAGGAGAAGCATCTGAGCGAAGATGATGTTAAGAGACTTCAGGAAGAGATACAGAAAGTTACAGATTCTTATATAAGCAAGGTTGAAAATATTCTTGAGCATAAGGAAAAGGAGATAATGGAAATATAAATAAGTAGTTAAGGGAGCCTCTTGCAAAAGTCCCCAAAATGTCATTCCTAACGAATGTGAGGAATCTTAAGCCATTGATTTAAAAAGATTTCTCCTTTCAGTCGAAATGACAAACAATGCATTTTGCATAGTTTTGCAAGAGCCTCAAGGGGTAAAGTATTTAAACTGGAGGTAAATATATGGCTACAAACAGCAATTATATTGTAAAGGTAACCGATGCAAAACTGATGGATGTCCAGAAGGCACTTGAGCAGGCTGGAATTAAGGTTAGAAGCATTATAGAGGTATTTAAAGAAGATAGTACATCTGAAAGCTGATAAGCTGCTTTTGACTTATAGATGCTAATAAAAACTATAAGCTAACATTAAGGAGGAGCAATGTCTAAAAAAGAAAGCCAGAAATCAGAGCAGAAAGTAAAAAAAGATTTGGGCATGGAAGATGAGAATACAAGAAAAGCAAGACTCAAAAAACTGCTCATACATAAAAGAGAGGATATAGTAAAAGAAGCTAGAGAGGAAATTAAGAAATTTCAATCTGGAGAAAAAAAACAGCTTGTTGAAGCTGTGATGGATGAAGGAGATATGTCTGTTGTTGACCTGGCAGAAGACATAAGCTTAAGGCAATTAAGCACGCACAGGGAAACGCTTATTAAAATAGATACCGCGCTCAGGAAACTCCATGAAGGAACATATGGAATATGCGAAGAGTGCGGAGACGAGATAAATGAAAAGCGTCTGAATATTTTGCCATTTGCCATTTATTGCGTGGATTGTCAGGAGAAAAAGGAAATAATAGAGAAGATAGAAAGAGAAGAGATGTAATCGTTCTTAGTTCCTAGTTATTAGTTCCTAGTTCTTAGTTAACGGATAACTAATAACGGACTTTCTCTAAAAAGAGGCCTTTTGCCGGTGCAGTCGGCCCGGCAAGGTTTCTGTTTTTTAACAGTAGTATTTTTTTTATGTCAGATGAATGCATCTTCCCCGCACCTATTTTAATAAGGGTTCCAACAATATTCCTTACCATATGCCTTAAAAAAGCATCTGCTTCAATGCGTATTTTCAAGAAGTCTCCTGTAATTCCGGTGCCCATAAAATCAATTACTCCGTGCCGCTCTATAGTTATTTCATGAATTGTCCTTACAGGGTTTTTTGCGCTACAGCCACTTGCCTTAAATGATGAGAAATCATGTCTGCCTTTAAAAAATTCGATGGAATTACGCATATCTTTAAAATTCAACCTTTGCGGGACTCTCCATGCATACCGGTATAGAAATGGAGAGATTATAGGGGAATTTAAAATTATATAAAAGTAAACCTTGCTCTTTGCATTATATCTCGGGTGAAAGTCTAATTCCGCATCGCATGCGTCCAATATCCTTATGTCATCAGGCAGATTGGCATTCAATGCCCTTTTTATAATATCTGCCGAAAGTTTGGAGAGTGTCTTAAAAGAAGCAACCTGTGCAATAGCATGCACACCTGCGTCTGTCCTTCCAGCGCCTAAAACTTTTGAGTCTTCGCCTGTTATCTTTTTAATCGCCTCCTGTATGAGTCCTTGTATTGTAATAATATTTTTCCAGTCTCTGACGCTTAACACTTGACGCTCAACGCTTGGCGCTTGAATTTGCCAGCCATTGTAGTTCGTGCCGTCGTACTGGATAGTAAGTTTAATGTTTCTCATTTTATTGACTCAATAAGCCTTGATATGTTTGTCCATGAAAGTTTAATTACACTATTCCCTAAAATCCACCTGCCTGTGCGATGCCTGCCTGTGCGATGCACGCAGACAGGCAGGCGGACAGGTTTGACTGGTAAATATGTCCATACCAAGTGCCATTTTAAGACTCTTAACCTAAAATGCTTTCAATTTATTATCACCTGACCCAAAAACAGAGATAGATAATTAAATCCCTCTCCCGCAAGGGGAGGGGGATTTAGCCCCTTAATACAATTCTTTATCTGTCTTACCGCAACGATACCTATACCATCATCGCCCCTCAAAACATTACCATATCCTATAACAGCAACTCTATTGTTTCGCATAATATTTTGAAAAAAATAAAAGACTAAATGTTTTTGTAAATGCCCGCTAATCTATCACTGATTTTGGGTTAGTCCCTAATGACCCTGCTTAGAACATTACCCCTACAATCCATTAGGGTTATATCCAAAGGCATCTGCCCTAATGCGTGTGTTGAACAACTAAGGCAGGGATCATAAGCCCTTATTACTGACTCAACCCTATTCATCATTGCCTCTGTTATTTCTGAACCCTGCATATAATGTTGTGCCACTTGTAAGACGCTCTTATTAATGGCAAGGCTGTTGTTGCCTGTGGCTACAATCATGTTTGCCCATTGCATTAGTCCATGCTTGTCAACTCTGTAATGGTGAAATAGAGTCCCTCTCGGTGCCTCTACACACCCAATGCCTTCATATTCATTTACATCAGCATGTGCCCTGATGTGAGGGTCAAGTATCTCTGGGTCATTAAGGAGTTGCTCTTCAAGCTCTATCACTGCAAGTATCTCAATGAGCCTTGCATAATGATTATGGAATGCACTTAAGACTGGTCCTCTTTCAAGTTCTCTAAATTCAGCCCACTCTACATGCGCAAGAGGTGTGCTAAACCCATCACAGACATTGAGCCTTGCAGCAGGTCCTACTCTGTAAATTCCTTCGGGACAGGTTCTATGACTAATTTTTTAGGCATCGCCTCCTCCTTTGTTAATTCTAAAACCTTTCTTTTACTTGCCTTTTTGGTTTTCATTGCAACCCCATCACTGTCCAAATCTCGTCTTGCCAGTCAAATCGGGGCGTCTGCCCTGAAGCAACTCTGAGATGGTATAGTAAATTACATCTGTAGGCGGCGGACAACCTGGCAAAAAGACATCTACGGTTACTACTTCATGGATGGGTCTTGCATTAGAAAGTAGATGAGGTATTCTTATATTTGGTGTCTTTTGATTGAGATCTGCATTTTCAAAATATGCCCTTTCAAAGAGTTCTTTTGTAGGATAATAATTTCTCATGCCAGATATGTTTGCCGTTATTGCACAGTCTCCAAGCGATACAAGGGTTTTAGTTCTATTCCTAATAAGTATGATCTTTTCTTCATCTTCATCGCTGCTTACTGCCCCTTCGACTATAGCGACATCTACATTATCTGGAAAATTCTTAAAATCTACAAGCGGTCCATATACAATGTCAGCATACTCAAGGAATGACAGTATCCTCTCATCCATATCAAGCAGAGACATATGACAACCTGAACAACCATCAAGCCAAGAAGTTGCTATCTTTATCTTTCCCATATGCATTATCTCCTTTCTCTCATGAGTTTAAGGTATGGTAGAAACTGTCTTCTTTTCTCCATCTCAGCCACAGATTTACCTTTTTCTGTAAGGGCTCCTGTGGGACATACATGAACACACTTTCCACAACCTGTGCATGTCTTTGAAGACCCCCAATCTTCCTTTAAGTCCGTGATGACCCTTGATGTAATGCCTCTACCCATTATATCTTTTGTATGAGCACCTTCAACCTCATGGCATACCCTTACACATCTACCGCATAGGACACATCTATTGTGATCAGCTATAAATCTGTCGTGTGTTGCATCAACAGGCATTTTTGGGAAAATATAAGGAAACTCTACATGTGTAAATCCAAGTGCAAGAGCAAGGGCTTGAAGTTCGCAGTGGCCATTTGAAACACAGATTGAGCAGATATGGTTGCGCTCTGTAAATAGCAAAGCAAGTATGCCTCTGCGATAATTCTGTATCCTCTCAGAATTTGTAATTACCTCCATACCTTCGCGAGTCAAAGTGGTGCATGCAGGGACCAACTTTGCCATACCTTTTACCTCTACCATGCACATTCGGCATCCACCATATTCTGATAACCCTTCAAGATAGCACAAAGTAGGTATGAAAATATTATTTTCCCTTGCTATCTGTAGTATAGATTCTTCGCTCTTACCTCCTACCTCTTTGCCGTCTATTACCAGTGTCTGTATCTGCGATACCTTTTTCATTACCTACCTCCTCGCTTCATATTGAGTATTGTCAAATTGAGTATTGTCAAAAGTTTTTAAGCTAAAAAGCTATAAAACCTTTATCCAGCAATGTGTTGCTTTAAATAAGCTTGCCTCCCCAAATAGAATGGTCTGACAGGCGAGACGCCTGTCTATGTATAATCATTTATCCAACCTTTTATATGGTTCTTTCTCATTTCAA
>DBNT01000027.1 GCA_002299835.1 Nitrospiraceae bacterium UBA665
AACTCGCGGACGGTTCGGCTCTAATGTATCGCCCCTAAAGGCTTTCCACCCATGCCTGCTTTTCTTTTGTAAATGCCTGGCTACGGATTATAGACATTGGAAGATGCACTGAAAAGTCGTATAATATTATATGAAATCCTTTGGCCATAAGGGTGAAGACATTGCTATCAATTTTTTAAAACAAAAAGGCTACAAAATCCTCAAGCGTAATTATATAACACCTCTCGGAGAAGCCGATATTATTGTTAAAGATAAAGATACCATTGTGTTTGTTGAAGTCAAAACAAGGAGCAGCGATGCCTTTGGACAGCCCTTTGAAGCTGTTAATTTTAGGAAACAAGAAAAGCTTAAAAAGACTGCACTTTATTATTTAAAGAGCTATCAGATAGAATTACCTGTAAGATTTGATATTGTGAGCATTGTCCACTGCGATGGAAAGGCAGAAATAAATCATATAAAAGAGGCATTTTAAAAAGGCAATCTTTAACTTATAATTCCCTGTAGTCTTGCTACAGGGTAACCTTGCCTGTCATTCCGCACTTGATGCGGAATCCAGTCTTTTGTTTTTTTCTGGATTCCTGCTTCCGCAGGAATGACGGCAGACAAGTTTTTTTTGAATCTTGATACCCTGCGGTCTTGCCGCAGGGTTCTTCAAAATTGTTTCGGATTTGGAATTTGAGATCTGTGCTTTGCTTATGTATGTATATCTAAATAATAAAATTGTTCCCTTATCAGAGGCAAAAATTTCTGTCTTTGACCACGGTTTTTTGTATGGAGACGGTATATACGAGACAATGCGAGTCTATGACGGCGTTATATTTATGCTTGATGAGCACATTGAAAGATTATATAGGTCTGCTTTTCTTATAGGTCTTAATATTCCAAAAAAAATTGCGGATATAAAAATAGCAATTTATGAAACATTAAAGGCAAACTCCCTGTCAAATGCCTATGTCAGGTTAACTGTGTCAAGGGGTTATGGCCCTATAGGTCTTGACCCTGATATTTGTAAAGAACCAACATTTGTTGTAATAACAAACGAATTCAAGAACTATCCGAAGTCTTATTACAAAGAAGGGATAAAATTAGTAATCGCATCTGTCAAAAGAAACTTAAAAGAGGCATTGAATCCGCAGATTAAGTCTCTTAATTTTTTAAACAATATTCTTGCAAAGATAGAGGCAAAAGAGGCCGATGCATATGAAGCCTTAATGCTCAATGCTTCAGGTTATCTTACAGAAGGCACAATAAGTAATATATTTTTTGTAAAGGATGAAATTTTATGCACTCCATCTGTTAAATGCGGAATTCTTGACGGCATAACACGAGGGATAGTTATAGACCTTGCTGTAAAAAACGGAATCAAAGTAAAAGAGGGAAAATTTACTCCTGATGATTTATATCTTGCTTCAGAGGCATTCATAACAAATACTACAGTGGAGGTAATGCCTGTCTGCAGAATTGATAAAAAAGAATTTAAAGTAAGAAATATATCAAAATTGCTTCTGACGAAATACAGACAAGGGGTAAATGGTTATGTCAAGGAAAAAAAGGCAGAAGCCCCGTCTCTTTGGTAAATAATACATGAGAAGATATATGGTTTTTTTAACTGCAGTTGCTTCTAATACCTCCTTAGTTATAGTATGAATTAATCATGCCGCAGACCATTTTTGACTATCAAAGCGCATAGTCAGCTTTACTGCCAGTTTTATCGCCTCTATCATGCTTAAAGGATTGGCAATCCCTTTCCATGCTATATCATAAGCTGTTCCGTGATCAGGGGATGTCCTGATTATTGGCAAACCAATTGTAACATTCACGGCTTTGTCAAAGGCTATCATCTTAAGAGGGATTAGCCCCTGGTCATGATACATGCAAACAATTATATCAAATTCGCCATTATATGCCCTGTGAAACAGGGAGTCTGCCGGATATGGGCCAGAGGCAGAAATGCCCGATGCCTGTGCTTCGTTAACAGCCGGAATAATTTCTTTTATTTCTTCATCTCCAAAAATGCCAGATTCTCCGGCATGGGGATTCAATCCTGCAACTGCAATTCTGTGATTTTCAATGCCCATCATATCGCACGCCTTTTTTGCGAGTATGATTGTTTGTAATATCTTTTTTGTTTTTATTAAATCAGGAACATTTCTTAATGCTGTATGGATTGTCACAAGGATTAGTTTTAATTTATCGCTGCAAAACATCATTGCATAGTCTTTTGTGTTTGTTAGCTCTGCAAGCATCTCTGTATGGCCAGGCCATTTAAATCCTGCCATTTTAAGAGATTCCTTTGAAATAGGCGCAGTCACTATTGCATCAACTTCTTTATTTAAGGCAAGTTTAACAGCTTTTTTAATATAGCTTACGCAAGCCCTACCGCCAGCAGCAGTAGGTCTGCATCTCTGGAAGTCGCTGTTTTTGATTTCATTGATGTTTATTATTTCAATGTCACCTAAAAATCCCCCCCTGCCCCCCTTTAGTAAAGGGGGGCAGGGGGGGATTAGTTTTTCAACAGCTTCTTTAATAACAGTATAGTCCCCTACTATCACAGGCTCACAGATTGCTACGACTTCTTCTGAAAGAATGGATTTCAGAACAATCTCAGGACCTATACCTGCCGGGTCTCCGATGGTTATAGCGATTTTTTTGGTAGAAGGCATACCGCTTGCCTGAAAAAATTTGTCAAATATTTTCTCAAAAGATTTTTATTACTCTCCATATAGTTTCTCATCAAATGTGATGTCTTGCTGCAAAAGGGTCCTGCCAATTTTAGATTTGCCGCTCATATTGTGTAACATAATGGTATTAATTATATCATAAGACAAATTAATCTAAGCGATTCTTAATTGCTAAACATATCTTTCACTTTATGATAATTTCAGTCTCTTGTATGCTTCCGTTTTTGATCAAAAAACTTCTAACAGTCGGTTCTTTTTCAATAAGGCTTACGATTATATAGACACAGTCCTCATAAAATGCGAGGCTTACATCTTTTAAAGACGGGTATGCTTCAGAAAACGGATGTGAATGAAAAATTGCAAGCATTGATAGATTATTCTCTCTCATATCCTTCATTGCTTTGAACTGTTCCTTTGAGTCAAGCATATAGGTTACAGGTGAGTTTTCTATATTTGTCATTTTATAAATCTTTGAAACCTCACCATTTCTGCCCGCAAGGATGCCGCAAGCCTCATTAGAATAGACTGCCTTGCAGTAGGCAAGCATTTCGTCAAAGATTTGTTTAGGGATTATTATCTTATATCCTGCAATATCCTGCATCGTAATCCAGCAGTTCAGTTATAGTCGGATTTTCGCTGCACACAGGACATTCAGGATTTTTCGGCACTTTTACACGTCTGAAATTAGCCTTTAGTGCATCGTAAATCAATAGGGTATTTTTCAGTATATCTCCCTTTCCGAGTATCAGCTTCAAAACCTCCGTAGCCTGAAGGGATCCTACAACACCTGTAATCGCTCCGATTACACCTGCTTCCTGACATGACGGCACAAGACCGGGAGGCGGCATTTCTTCAAATAGGCATCTGTAGCAATGGCCTTCTTTAGGCAGAATTGTTGTAACCTGCCCTTCAAATCTCAATATAGCGCCGCTGACAAGAGGCTTTTTGAGCATCACGCAAGCATCGTTTACAAGATACCTTGTAGGAAAATTATCGCTGCCGTCAACTATAATGTCATAGTCCTTTATTAAGTCAATAATATTGTCCTTAGAAATCCTTTCTTTTATGCCTATTATTTTAACATCAGGATTTAATGCCTCAAATGTCTCTTTTGCAGAATCAACCTTGTGCACTCCCAACTTTTTTGTGTTATGCGCTATCTGTCTCTGCAGGTTGCTTAGCTCTACAGTGTCATTGTCTATCATCCCGATAATTCCCACACCTGCTGCAGCAAGATAATAACCAACAGGACATCCCAACCCTCCAGCACCAACAATAAACACCTTTGCATTCAATATCTTTTTCTGCCCTTTTCCGCCGACCTCGGGCAATATTATATGACGGCTGTATCTCTGCAACTGGTCTTCTGTAAAATCCATTGTGTTCCTCCCTGTAAAAATATGGTCAATCTTAACCTAACTTCTATCTTTTCTTATCAACAATACCCAATCGGTATCATTTATTTTTTCAACCTTTAATACCTTTTGTCCGAGTTCTTCCATTGATTTAGGCACACTCCTTGCCGCCTCTTCATAATCAAGGAGTATTTCTAAAACTTCTCCTATTTCCATATCCTCAACTGCAAGCTTTGACTTTACAAATGTATACGGGCACACAAGCCCTTTGATATTTATCTTTTTGTTAATCCTGACATCTTCCATATATTACCTCCCCTTTTTATTCTTCTTTTCCTTCTACTCTTATAAACAAAGTCTTATCAGAAACTACCGGCAGATTATCTATCTCCTTTATCGCATTCAAGACATCCCTCTCCTTTGCAATATGCGTCAGGACAACAAGGGGAACAGAGCCTCCTATCCTTCTGCCCTTCTGAATAACAGATGCAATGCTTATATTATAATTGCCTAATATCCCGGATATTTTCGACAAAACCCCAGGTTTATCCATTGCAGAAAACCTGAAATAATACATGCTCTCAATGTCTTCCATCTTTCTAATTCTAAACTGCTGCTCTGCTGCCCTCCACCCCGTCTGCTGCTTTATTGCCTTTTGACTTCTGATTATTCTCTTCCCAATATCCACAATATCAGCTACAACAGCACTTCCGGTCGGCATATCTCCTGCTCCTCTTCCATAATACATTGTTGCGCCTACAGCATCTCCTTCTACATATATTGCATTGAATACACCGTCAACCTTTGAGATTAAATATTCATTGGGTATCATAGTGGGATGCACCCTCATCTCTACTCCGCCATCGGATAACTTTGTTATAGCAAGGAGTTTTATTTTATATCCAAGCTCTGATGCGAATTCTATGTCCTGTGCGGTAATCTTTGCAATCCCCTCTTTATAGACCTCATCATATGAAAGCGGAATGCCGTATGAGAGAGAAGAAAGAATTGTAAGCTTATGAGATGCATCTATTCCTTCAATGTCGAATGTAGGGTCAGCCTCTGCATAGCCAAGCCTTTGCGCCTCTTTCAATGCACCTGAAAACTCTACCTTTTCATCAGTCATTTTTGTCAGAATATAATTGGATGTTCCATTAATAATTCCATAAACAGCAATTATATTATTTGCAACAAGACCTTCTCTTAAAACTTTTATTATAGGGAGTCCTCCAGCAACAGATGCCTCAAAGCCGATCTCAACACCATTGCTTTCTGCCTCAGCAAATATCTCATTTCCTTCTGTTGCAAGCAATGCCTTGTTTGCAGTAACAACATGTTTCTTGTTTTTTATTGCCTGAAGCATAAAGTCCTTTGCGGGGTGAATGCCTCCGATAAGCTCAACAACTATATCTATATCAGGGTCATTGATTAATGCACTGGCATCTGTTGTAAGAATATCTTTTAAAGTTTTGGCCGGCACTTTAATTCCCCTGTCCCTTTTTATATCTAAATCTGCAATCCTTTTAAGGACAAAATCTATTCCTGTCCTTTTTTTAATAAGACTGCTGTTTTCAAGCAATATCTTCGCTGTGCCCGTGCCTACTGTTCCGAAACCTATTATGCCGATATTAATTTTATCTTTACTCATAAGGCGTCTCCAATCATTGAGATATACTTAACATCTTAAAACATTTGCCTTGACAAAATCTATATTTTGATTCCGTGAAATAATAATGGGTTGATAAAATAAGTCAACCTATGATATAAAAGAAACAATGAAAAATTTAGGGCTTAGATTAAAAGAATACCGTCTCCAAAAAGGACTCAGTATTAAAAATTTAGCCAGAATTTTAAACATTAGCTATACCTCAATAAGTCATATAGAAAGAAATAAATTATTACCTTCTGACAGCCTTTTAAAAAAATTATCTAAGGAATTAGATGCAAATCTGGAAGAGTTGCAGATATTGGCAGGCAGAATTCCAGAAGATATAAAGAATATACTATACAGTTTCCCTGTAGAAGCACCAATATTCCTCAGGGAGGCTTTTAGCAATTATGCTACATCCGAGCTATTATTTTCGTCTTCTATAAACCTCAAGAGAGAGTTTGAACAATTCTTCACCCCTTATACTATTGCAGCAGGTATGCTTGATTTAATTAATGCAAGAAATGGCATGTTTATAGACCCGAGTTGTGGAAATGGGATATTCTTGTCAGCAGCAAAGACACGAAATCTCAAAATATTCGGCTGCGATATTGACCCAGCCTGTATAGAGTCTATTAAGAATTCTGGAATAAAAGGGAAATTCATAACCGGGAATGCCTTTAAAGTTTTATGGGATTATGAAAATTCTTTTGATTTCGCAGCAGGCAATCCGCCATTCAGCGCACAGGAGAATCTTATTGCTGATGCTAACATACTAAATAAGTTCGAACTTGGGAAAGGGAAAAAAGCTCAATCAACCGAGGTTCTTTTTCTTGAATTATTCATAAGGCTTTTAAAGCCTAATGGGAAATTCTCAATAATACTTCCTGAAAGTCTGTGTTCTGTGATGCCTTTACAGTATGCGAGAGACTGGCTATCAAAAAATATTTCTATAGATTCCATTATAAGTCTGCCAAGAAATCTATTTAAAGGGACTACATCAAAATGTGTGATACTGAGCGGCAGGAAAAATAAATCGATATGCAATTTGGTTAAGCATGCAATCTGTAATGCAGAATCCGATTTCTTAAGCATTGTCAGGGAGATTAAAAACACTTCAAATTCTATAGACCAAGCCGAGTTATCCAAACTTTCAGACTGGAGACCGGAAAGTCTCAGTATTATCTCAATAAAAGACAACAGCCATAAAAATGGCAAATGGAACATATTGTCGGATTTGGTTAAATTAAGGACGGGTTTTGCTGTATACGGCGAAAAACGACATTTCAATTCAGAATTTGAGAAAAATACTTATCAATTGATATTTGCAAGAAATTTCCTTCCGGTTGCCGGATTAAATATGGACAGGGTTAGGCATTTCATAAATCAAGATAATCCTGCCTTTTCACCAAAAGCTATTCTCCATAAGGGAGAAATACTTTTTGTTCGGGTTGGGGCAGGTTGTTGCGGACGGGTTGCAGTATTTGACTCTGACATTAACGCTCAAGCTGACGATTGGATACATATCTTGACTCCAAAAGAAAAAATCAATCCATGGTATATTGCAGCATGGATTGCGAGTTCTTTTGGTCAAAGACTACTTAAATTAATGTCATACGGTGTCGGGACAGTCAGCATTTCAAAAACAACTCTCAGGCAGCTATTAGTTCCAAGATTTACGGTAAAAAAAGAAAATGAAATAGCCGGACTATTTAAGGGTCTTCTTAAAAGGTATCCCCACAACCAACAATGGCAGCAATCGCTTGATAATATGTTCAAGGCTAACATTAAAAATCTGGAGGGGTTAATCTCTTCCCCCAGAGATGAAAAGCCCTGTCCCTCTGAACAGCATCAGGCTCTATAGAAAACATCTCCTTAAAAAAGGCTCTAAAACTTATGGAGCACTGCAATCTTCGCTGGTCTTTAGAATCAATTTTGGGATTCAATGTAAATATTGACCATTTGCCATTATCTTTAAGTTCTTTAATTTTAGTCTGCGATTTTTCACGCGCTGTAATATATCCAATATCTCTATTTTTTATAATTTCATCCAATCCTTTTATATCGTTTAAAGTCAATGGATGCCACAATTTTTTCCATTTCTCTATCGGAACTATTGTCTCTACAATTTTTACAACCTTCTTTCGCCCTCTAATATTTTCCCAAAATCCAACAATGAGGGTAAATACCTCATTTATTTCAAATTGCCTGATTGCATCACCAAAATAAATAGAGCCTCTCCACTTTGCAGTTTTTATAGAGATATGTCCTCCTTCACTATCAGGATTTAATTCCTTTGGAATGTCCCATTTGCTTCCATAGTGAATATCAAAAAACTCTTTCTTTAGCCAGTCTTCAAATTTAAAACCATGTTGTTGTCGTTCATTCCTCGGCATTATTCATCCTCTATTAAGCACCTTTTTTATTCCAGCTACTGCCTGTTTTATCCTGTGCTCGTTCTCTACAAGGGCAAACCGCACATAATTGTCTCCGCCCTCGCCAAAACCGATACCAGGAGATACAGCAACCTTTGCCTCTGTAATAAGGTATTTGCAGAATTCAAGGGATCCAATTTTTTTAAACTGCTCGGGGATTTCAGCCCAGACAAACATTGTAGCCTTCGGAGGCTCGATTTTCCATCCTGCATTATTCAATCCCTTAATTAATACATTTCTGCGCGACTCGTATGTCTTTCTAAACTCTTCAACACAATCCTGGGGCCCTCTTAAAGCAACAATGCTCGCAATCTGAATGGGCTGAAACATGCCATAGTCAAGATAACTCTTAATCTTTATCAATGCGCCCACTACATCTTTATTGCCGCAGCAGAAACCTACCCTCCAGCCTGCCATAGAATAACTCTTTGTAAGGGAGAAGAATTCAACTCCTACATCTTTTGCTCCCGGAACCTGAAGAAAGCTCGGCGCCTTATAACCGTCAAAACAGAGGTCTGCATAAGCGAGGTCGTGTATAACTATCACATTATTTTCTTTGGCAAAATCCACAACCTTTTTGAAAAAATCAAGCCCTTCTATTACCTGTGTTGTAGGGTTGTGAGGAAAGTTTATGATTAACATTTTAGGTCTCGGCCATATCTTTTTAAATGCATTTTCCATCTCCTCAAAAAAATCAATCCCCGAACCGATAGGAATGCTTGTTATCTCACCGCCTGCAATTATTACACTATAAGGATGTATCGGGTATGCCGGAGTAGGCGTCATGACAACATCTCCGGGCTGAACAGTAGCAAGTGCAAGGTGTGAAAGTCCTTCTTTAGAGCCAATAGTTACAACTGTCTCTGTCTCCGGGTCTAAATCAACATCATATCTCCTTTTATACCATTCTGTAATCGCAACCCTTAATTGCGTAATGCCTTTTGATGCCGAGTATCTATGGTTTTTCGGGTTTTTTGCAGCTTCGCATAATTTGTCTATAACATGCTTTGGCGCGGGCATATCAGGATTGCCCATGCCGAGGTCTATAATATCCTCCCCCTTTCTTCTGTAATCCATTTTTAATGTGTTCACAATGGCAAACACATACGGCGGCAATCTCTTAATCCTGTTAAATTCAAACACCTTAACCTCCTATTGTCCTGTCTCTAACAAATCTTTACCTTTGCTTTGCAGTCATTCCGCACTTGATGCGGAATCCAGTCCTTGTTTTTTCTGGATTCCTGCCTCCGCAGGAATGACAAAATGTGTAAAGCTATTTATGAGACACTACACTATATACCAACCTATAACCTATAACCTATTACCTATAGTACATTTCTTCTGCATTCATTGAGCTTCTTACCAGCGGACCGGATGCAACAAATTTAAAGCCCATATCAATTGCTATCTCTTTCAGGTCTTCAAATATTTCCGGCCTTATATATTCTACAACGGGCAGATTCTTTTTTGTAGGTCTAAGGTATTGTCCTACAGTCAGAAAATCGCATCCTGCATCTTTAAGGTCTTTAAACAATGCTGCAATTTCATCAAAGGTCTCTCCTAATCCGAGCATCAGTCCGGATTTTGTCTTTATGTTAAGGGCAATCTTTTTAGCGTTTTTCAAAACATTTAGCGACCTGATGTAATCTGCCTGCGGTCTCACAACCGGGTAAAGTCTTCCTACGGTTTCTACATTATGATTAAACACATCTGGTAATGCATTAAGAACAATCTTTAAAGAATTAATATCTCCCCTAAAATCAGGGATAAGTACTTCAATCTTGCAGTCCGGGAGTTTTCTCCTCACGGCTCCAATAGAAGCAGCAAACTGAAATGCCCCGCCGTCCTGCAGGTCATCCCTTGTGACAGATGTGATAACAACATATCTTAATCTGAGTTCTGCTGCTGCTTCTGCAACCCTTTCCGGCTCTTCAACATCAACAAATGATGGAGAACCTGATTTCACCGAACAAAAGCCGCAGTCTCTTGTGCAGCAATCCCCGAGTATCATAAATGTGGCTGTAGGCTTTGAAAAGCAAATGCCCTTGTTCGGACATCTTGCCTCTTCACAGACTGTGGAAAGCCTGTGGCTCCTGATCATGGTCTTTGTTGCATGAAGGTCTGATGAGAGATCCGACGTCTCGGCTTTAATCCATTCCGGCAAATGCCTGTGCGTGTTCATAGATAATTAAGATACAGGATTATAACCGAAAAATTCCAATAACAGTTTTAGCCTATATTTAATAACCTAAATCCAACGATAAGAGAAGCAGGCATGGCTTCTCTATTGTTATGCAGGTGATTATTTATCGCTGGGTCTGGAAATAAAATTACGATAAACAAAGGTGGAAGACAAAGGGCGGAGAGGTATTTGAAAGGGGCTCCTGTTCACCCCAAAAAATCAACGATTTTTTGGGGTGAACAGGAGCCCCGTGCTTGTTAGATTTTTACTACATTTATAGCCTTTGGTCCACGTTCGCCTTCTACGACATCAAACTGAACCCTCTGACCTTCGGCTAATGTCTTGAAATCATTACCTGCAATTGAAGAGTAATGCACAAAGACATCTTGTCCGTTATCCTGCTGGATAAAACCAAAACCTTTTGATTCATTAAACCACTTTACTGTTCCTTCAAAAGCCATGCTGCTAAAACCTCCTTATTTTACCCTGAAAACCAGGTTGCTGAATCCCAAGACAAAGCATAGGGATGCGATTTTATAACATGAGGCAATTCAAAATGTCAAAAAATTTTGCTCCTATTTTGCTTTTGCTTCGTCCCACAATGCATCCATATCTTCTAAGCTCATATCCGAAAGGTTTTTGCCTGCATCTGCAGCCCTCATCTCTATATAACGGAAGCGGGATATAAATTTGCTTATGGTTTTTCTTAAAGCATCTTCTGGATTAACTCCGACAAATCGTGAAATATTTACAAGCACAAAGAAAATGTCTCCGAGTTCGTCTTCAATCTCTTTTTGTTTTTTGTTTTTAAGGACGTTTCTGAATTCATATAGCTCTTCTTCAAGTTTTTCCAAAACATCTTCAACCCTCTGCCAATCAAATCCGACTTTTGCAGCTTTTGCTTGTAGCTTCTGTGCCCTAAGCAAAGAAGGCAGTTCTTTTGGAATCCCTTCAAGAATTGACTTCTTTATTTTTCCCTCTTCCTTTTTTCTTTCATCCCATTGTTTTAATACCTCTTCTGATGTTTTTAATCTGGCACTGCCAAAAACATGAGGGTGTCTTGAGATCATCTTTTTGTAAATATTTTCTATTACATCGTTAATATCAAATTCTCCGTTTTCTTTTGCTATCTGGCAGTGAAATACAACCTGAAACAATAAATCCCCGAGTTCTTCCTTTATTTTGTCCGGCTCCCCTTCATCTATTGCCTCAAGGACTTCATAGGTTTCTTCTATAAGAAAGGGCTTTAAAGACTCCCTTGTCTGCTCTTTATCCCACGGGCATCCATCTGCAGAACGGAGCACTGCCATTATTTCGACTAATTTATGAAATTCATTCATTCCTTGCTTATCCGAGAAACCTTCTTATATGGGCGGCCTCTATAAGCATTCCCTGCAGCCCTGAACCATTTCCTTCTCTTATAGCCTTGATTATTCTTGAGGTGACTGCTTTATGCTCGGGGTTGACCTTATAGTCTCCCCAATCCAGTTTAAGCCCTGCCTTCACATTATCAGGCAGAATAGTAAAGACATCTTCATTAAAATAAGACATAGCTGTCTTCATATCAAACATAAAATTTACATGCATGTCTTTCATATAGGCAATGTCTTTTTGTGTAAGTGCATTTAAGCCGAGTATTTCAGGAGGAAGTCCAATAGAATAGCACGCTGCACAAAAACTTATAACCCTTGGTAGTTTGATTTTGCCAATGCTCCTTGCGTAGCCGAAAAGCCCCACATGAAGCTTACGCATTCTTCTTTTTGGCACATAGTCGGCCATATAATTAATAACCGGCGATATATGCTCTATTATACTCCTGTATTCTGAGGACACTTTATCTATAATCTCTATACACTTCCCTTCGTCAACATCATGCCCTTTAGTCATTTTTGACATCTTGAGTTTATTAATTGCTGAAATAATAGAAGAAACAGGATTGTCATACTTAAATGCCGACTGCACAGTAAAAGTCTGGACATCCGGATATTCCTCAAGCACCATGTCAATGGTGTCAGGAGTAAGATGTCCTCTAAAAGGGGCAGAGCCTGCACCGAGTATCGGATATATTTTGACACCTGTTTCTTCAGAAACGCGTCTTAACCGCTGAAGGGCTATCTTGTTACAGAGAATAGCGCTTACCATCCCATAATTCATTGCCGGGTCAGACCTTGCTATAAAAACCCTCTGGTGTTTTATGTCTTTATTTTTCAGGTATTGTCTTACTATATTGTGCGCCTCAAGCTGATGCTCCCTGTCCTCAAAAAGGGGTATAACATTTATTGTTTCGGGCTTGCATTCTCCAATCCATTCCGAAATTGATATATCGCCCGGATAAAACGGCATGTTCTGCTTACCGACAACAAAATCTTTGTAATAATAATAAACCCTGTTTAGGCTCTGGTGTGACATTGTCATTGGAAGTATGACTTCAAATATAGGAGAAGCCTCTCTTCCATAAAATAATCTTGCAGCATCGCATGAGCGGGGAATGCTTTCGAGGGTCTCTATAAGAACCTTTGCCTCTTCCTTTTCAACATCCGGATTCGGAACCCTCAATGTGAGAAAGATATCCTCTCCTAATTTTGACTGCTTAAAAAAATGCTCGTATTTGGTAAGGAGCTTTCTGATAACAAAATTGTCAACCTCCTTGCCTTCGTAGTCCCACATCTGCTCGTCACATCCCAGATTGGAAAATGCGTAATACGCCTCTTGTATTTCATCGTCTCCTGACATGTTCTGGCTTTCTGCAAAAAAAGGCAGCAAAACATTGTCTGGATGCTGTGTAGACATTACCCTCGGAATTTTCATAAAAGATATTATACCATATGATATAATATCTCGATGCTGATACTTGTGTTGTCTTTCGGAATGTATCTGTTTGCCCTTCTAAAAAGGCATCTCCTTTATGTAGGGTTTTTACTGCAAGCTGCCTATATTGTTTCAAGAGGATTTGAATTGGGAAGGCTTCCCCTTGCTGGCCCGCATGACACCCTTGTTTTTCTTTCTGCCTCTATAGCAGCATTGTCAATGCCCATCAGCAGAATTTTAAAAAACCATTCAGGATTTCAAAATGGCATAGCAATAACTGCCGCAGCTTTTACTCTGCTTGCAATCACATTTGAGCCGCGCATTACACCTCTTCCGCCTATATTAAGAATAATCTGGTTTGAACTGCATGTAGTGCTTGCCTTTTTAGGATATGCCTTGTTTGCAATAGCAGCAGTGCTTGGTTACCTCTTTTTGAAAGAAAAGACAAATCTACTTGAAGGCTTACAATACAGATCAATACTGATAGGTTATTGTTTCTTTTCAGTATCCATGATATTTGGCGGAATATGGGCATATCTTGCATGGGGAACATACTGGGTATGGACTCCAAAGGAGCTCTGGACAGCCATTCTCTGGATGTTTTACAGCCTTTATCTTCATGTGCGGTTAAGACAATGGTGGATAGGAAGGCCTGCAGCAATACTTGGTATTGCCGGCTTTGGCGTAGTAATGTTTACCTATTTAGGCGTAAGCCTTTTAATGAAGAGTTCTCATAGTTGGTAATTTTAAAACATATAATTAACTTCTTTCTCTCTTTGCAGACATCTATATGGCTGCTTGGGCTATTTATTGCTGTATTTTTTGCAGGCGCCTTTATTATGCCGGTTAGGGAAGAGTTTCGTTACATCCATTCAGTCCCGCTTTTTGAGTGGCTAAAAGAGCATCCTTTATGGATAACATGGTGGCTGTGGGGAAGCATAGGCATTTTATCTGTCCTTACAATCAATACAATTTTTTGCAGCATTGAATCTATTATAAAAAAAAGAAGGTCAAGGCAATGGCTTCTGATAATCTCTCCTCAGATAATACATATAGGTTTCCTTTTTTTATTGCTTGCTCATCTTTTAAGTTCTGTAGGCGGCTTTAAAGGCCATGCCGTTGCCAAAGAAGGGACATTTTTACAAATACCTGACAGCAATATAGCCCTTCACATAAAAGATATAGACATTCAGATTGACAAATACGGGTTTATAACAGATTGGGCTGTAGGCATTGAATATTTTTCAGAAAGAAATATGGTTAAAAATGACAGCATAAGTCCAAACAACCCCTCTCTTAAAGGCGGCTTAAATATAAATGTAAGAGACCTCACAACCTTGCCCGAAAAAACAGTGCTTTTGCAGGTAAGCAGAGAGCCGGGCGCTTTATGGGCATTAATAGGCGGCATACTGTTTATGGCTGGCACAGTGACACTCATTATATTGAAAGCTAAACTTGAAAAATAGCCCGGCTTTCTCTTGTCGCCTCCTTACCCAATATGCTCCAATATGCTGCCTTTTATGTTAATAATAACTGTCTCAACAGGAATATCTTTGCCGCTTTTCTTGAGAGCTTCAAGGGCAATATAAGCTAGCCCTTGACAGCAAGGGACTTCCATAATGACAATTTTTAGACTCTTTATATTTGAATTTTTCAGTATCTGCGTAAGCTTATTTATATAAACCTGAGCATCATCCAGTTTAGGGCAGCCGATTGCAATAACTTTGTCTTTTAAAAAATCAGCGTGGAAATTGGCATAAGCAAAAGGAACGCAGTCAGCAACCAGAAGCAAGTCAGCATCCTGAAAATAAGGAGCATTTGGCGGCACAAGGTGAAGCTGGATTGGCCATTGGCGGAGTTCCGATAGCAGTCTTACATTTTCATCAACTGCCCTTTCCTCTTTTTTCCAGTGAAGCAATATAGAAGAAGGGCAGGCAGTGGTTTTAGCATGGAGATGGTGATCTGAGAGTTCATGGGCATGAGACCTGAGATGAGATAGGTGCTTTTGTAAAAGTTCCGGAGATTTTTCTTTGATGTGAGCAATGACCCCGTCTTCGTCATATTCATCTACATCTCTTTCTATAATGTTTAGGGCTCCTTGAGGACACTCCCCTAAACAGGCACCCAATCCGTCACAGAAACTTTCCTTTACCAGCTTGGCTTTACCATTAATAATCTGAAGAGATCCTTCGGGACAGGAAGGGATGCAAAGCCCGCAGCCATCGCATTTTTTTTCATCAATCTGAATAATCTTTCTTAACACCTTTGTCATTTGGCAATACCTCCTTCTTTTTTTTCTTTTGAGCCTGTTCAATATGCGTGAATGACATTTTCGGGTCAATGACAAAAAAATGGTCTTTGTTCTTGAACAGCCTTGATATTCTAAATTTAGCATTAGACGAAAAACAAAACAATGACTTAAATCATAGCATTTTATGATAGATAATTTTATAATGAAAAACTAAAAACAGAGATAGAGAATTGTTATCCCGTTAAATCCCCCTCCCCTTGCGGGAGGGGGCGAGGGGGAGGGGTAACCTTAAAGGTGAATTATTCACCCTCACCCTATC
>DBNT01000145.1 GCA_002299835.1 Nitrospiraceae bacterium UBA665
TGTCTGTCTGTCTGTCTGTCTGACTGTCTGTCTGTCTGTCTGTCTGTGCAAGATGTGTACCATAGATTCGCTCCATAAAAATTTGAAAATGGATATTGCCTGCGCCATGCAAACATATTAACATAAAATAATGCGGTTTTCAAAACAAAGTTTACGAAACGGCTTGTCTTTTGTTATCCTTAAAACATAAGTGGAGGTAAAAAGCTATTGCAAACAAATATGCATGCCCTTAAAGCCTGCCCCCGAGATCCTTTGTCGGGGGGTCTTAATAGAGGGTCAGGGAATGATAAAATTATTATAAATCAAATAGTTAGAAAGTATTTTCAGAGCAATTTAAAACAAACGCTTAATAGTCTATATAAGACATATAATTTTAAAGACAGGGTTTTTCATGATCCCATAGAGTTTCCATGCCAGTATAAACAGCATCAGGACATTGAAATATCAGGCTTTATAGCATCTTGCTTTGCATATGGCAGGGTAGATTTATTTAAACCAATAATCGGAAAAATACTTTCCTTTATGGGTGATAGCCCGTATGATTTTATCTCAAATTTCAACTTGAAAAAGCATGGAAAGCTATTTACCGGCATTAAATATAGGTTTAACAGCACAAACGATATAGTTGCGCTTTTGTATGTAATTCATAAAGTAGTTAAAAAATACGGCAGCATTGAGTCATGTTTTAAATCTTTTTATAATGAAAAAGATGGCAATATCGGCAGCGCTTTATCCGGTTTAATTTCGTATATGCTTAAACAAGCCCCGTTAGAAAGGAACTTTCTATCTAAAGGATTTCTTCAGTTTTTCCCTTCGCCTCAAAAAGGCAGCGCTTGTAAGCGCATGAATCTTTTTTTAAGATGGATGATAAGAGACAGAGATATTGACTTCGGCATATGGAAGGGAATTGCAAAAAGCAAATTGGTTATTCCACTTGACACACATATAGCCCGCATATCAAGGTGTCTCGGTTTTACAAAGAGAGTATCTCAGGATTGGAAGACGGCTATAGAGATAACAGAGGCGATGAAAAGATTTGATTCAGATGATCCGCTGAAATATGATTTTGCGCTCTGCCACAGTGGGATTTCAAAAGTCTGCAGTGCTTTAAGATGCAAAGACTGCAGATTTACTGAATTTTGCCGTCTTTAAGCCGTATAATCCTGTCTGCCCTTCCGGCAAGGTCAGTATTGTGCGTGACCATTATTATAGTTATTCCCCTGCTGTTGAGAGATTTCAGGAGTAAAAAAATATTCTCGCTATTTTCTGTATCAAGGTTGCCTGTTGGTTCGTCAGCGAGGATAACTTCTGGGTTATTTATTAATGCCCTTGCTATGGCAACCCTCTGCATCTCTCCACCGCTTAGCTCTGAAGGCTTCCTATCTATCTTGTCCTGAAGCCCTACGAGTTTGAGGAGAGATTTGATTTCGTCAGTCGCTTTTTTTGTCCTTCCAAAAAGCAGAGGCAGTGCTACATTTTCAAGTACGCTCAGCCCGGGTATTAAATAAAACTGCTGAAAGACAAAACCTATTTTTTGTCTCCGTATCTTTACCAGTCCTGATTCTGGCATGCCGTTTATAGTTATGCCACTGAGGCTCATAGCGCCTTTTGTAGGTTTGTCAAGACATCCTAATATATGAAGGAGGGTTGTTTTTCCTGAACCCGAGTGTCCGGTTATTGACACAAATTCACCCTGTCCAATAGACAGGTCTATGCCATTTAATGCACGCACATGCTCTGCACCCCTTATGTAAATTTTTTCTATACCTTTCAGTTCTATCATAGCTCTGTCATCCTTTTATAGCCTCTATGGGTGTTATTTTTGACGCCTTCCATGCAGGATAGACGCCTGCAAGTACGCCTAAAACAATAGAAAACATTATGCAGGCTATAGCAAGTGATGGTTCAAATGTTATCAGTTTGCCTGAGGGCACATATGGCATAAATCCTTTTACAAATCCTTCTATAGCAGTAGCGCCGATGTTTGCAATTATTATCCCTGCAATACCGCCGGATGCAGTCAGAACAATAGTCTCTTTTATGATAATCCTGAAGGTGTCAAACCTTGAGGCCCCTATAGCCCTCATCATGCCGATTTCCTGTGTGCGCTCAAATATCGCCATAAGTATAGAATTCATTACGCTTACTGCGCTGATTAGAATTGCTATCACGGCTACTGAAAGGCTGAGGACTTTTGCTGATCTTGCAAGATTTGCAATGCTATCCATTACCTGTCCCATTGTTACTATCTGGATGCCTGGTATGCTTTGTGAAAGTTCATCTACAACTTCTGTCATGCGCATAACATCAGAAACTTTCACACCAACAGCAGTTGCTCCTTCAGGCTTTTGAAGCATTTCCTGCACAGCCTTTATTGGCATATAAATGAAGGCATCGTCTTGACCGCCTGTCCTGTTTATTATGCCTGCAACCTTAAATGACTTACTAACTGCTGTTCCGCCACCTGTAGAAGAATAACTTATTATATCTCCTATTTTAATATTGTCATGCTTTGCTACTTCATAGCCTATAATTATTTCGTTGTTACCGGACGGTATGGAGCCCTTTATTTCCCAGAAAGGCTTTAGCGCCATTATATGTGACATATCCATGCCGTATATTAGGTCAATCCTGTGTCTTTCTGGATTAGGCATCTGTGTTACAAGAATCGGAGACGCAATAGATATATTGTCGTTATTTTTTAACTTGTCCATTATGTGCAGGTCAAGAAATTGTGGTGTAACTGCGCCGTGCAGCACAAGCGCTGCAACCTCATGCGGGCATCCAGCAGGCACAACCATAAAGTGGATGCCTGTCCTTTCAAGTTCTCTTGAAAGACCTTTTTCAAATCCTCTATTGAAAGATATTATGGAAAATAAAACAGCGATGGACGCAGCTATCCCGGCAAGAGTCAGCAGGCTTCTTGTTTTATGTCGCAAAAGATTTTTAAAAGCAAGGCTGACAAATGTCATTAACGTATCTCTACTCCATGTGCTATTATATAGATGCCTTCAGGCGCAGACTGTATGGTGCCGGTTACCTTTGCTTTTTTGCCCGTCCGCGGTGGCAGTGTAAAAAGCGGGGCGGCAGTATCATTAGGCCCACCAGGTCTTGTGGTTATAAATATACGGCCTGTGCCGTCATGAAGGAAAATCCAACACCCGTCGGCTGATTGGCACTGTGTTATTATTATTCCCTCAAGATTTACAACGCTACCCTTCATAGCAGGGTTAAACATAACATCTCGCACCTTTACTGTAGGCACATCTTTTCTTATATCAGCGCCATATTTTTCTGCAGAACATCCTGATAGGAATAAAAAGGAGATAAAAGTAACTGCTAAAATCCTTTTCATCAAAGACTCCTTTCCGCCTGATGCGGATTCTTTTTATTTTAGGATAACTAATTACTTATGAATAAAATATGAAGATTTTTAATTGAGTATGGGGGTATCGGTGGATGGGTTTCTAACTTTCACTATCTCTGCTGCTATTGCTGCTGTTGCTGCTGTTGCTGGTGATATAAAATCATATATTCTTTTTCTATATCTTCATACTGTTTTTGCAGGTCTGAAAGCTGATTATCCTTCTCCTTGAGTTTGCCCTCAAACTCCTTTATTTTTAAGAGCATTTCTTCCTTTTCCTGCGCTATTATTTCTATTTTGGCCTGCATGCCTTCTTCAATATATTCTCCATGCTCTGCTTCTTCTGTTATCTTTTTAAGCTCCTCCTCCCATAATTCAAACTTGCGCGAAAGGTTGTTATTTTCCTCTTTGAGTATGTTTATATAAGACTCAAGCTCTTTATTGCTAACTTCCAGTAATTTCAAAGACTCGCTGATGGCGTCATTGTCAGGCGACTGCTCAAGAAGTTTTACAAACCTGCCCTGCAATTCCTGAAAACTTTTACTGAGGGACAAAAGCCTTTTCTCAGCACCCTCAAATATATCTTTATAGCACATCAGTTGAAGTATCTTGCCCTTCTGCGAGTCTATTATCCGCTGCATTTTTCTTACCTTGCCCTTAAGAGTGTCTTCATCCACTTCTTCTGCTGCTGTTTCTGCTTCTTCTTCAATGCGGCTTTCTGTAACGGGCTGCTGTATTTCTGTTATATCTGTTTTTTGTTGTTCGGTAGTTTTTTGCGCCTGCTCCTGTTGAAAATGTTCTGTTGCCTGCTCCATGTCCTTAATAGTTTCCCTTGCTGAAGAAAGATCCTTCAATGCCCGCTCATACAGCCTTTTATGTTTTCTGTTTTTTATAAAAAGATATACTGATACTATAAACATTATGAGCGCAAATTCTATCAACAGCAAAAAATACAGGGCGTCAATAGTTACTGTCATTTGTTCTTCCTTCCTTTAGGCTTTTTGTTCTTTCCTGCAGTCAGTTTTTTCATAGCGAATATTAATACTGCTACAATCAGCAGACCTAAATTTATAAGACCGAAATTTATAAGCACTGGCTTCCATAAAGACCATGTGTCTGTTTTGACATCCAAAGGCCTATCTTCTTCAACCGGTTTTGGCGGAGGCTCAATAGCTTTAAACTGCAATATCCGCTCTCTCTTAAATGTTTTGCCATCTGCTATTATTTTAAGCATGTACTGCCCAGTGTTTTTTACAAAAAAACGGCCGTAGCGTCTTCCATCATCAACAGATTCAGCAGCCAAAAGCTCTATCTTGATGGGTTCTTCAATGCCTGCGCCTGAGATTTCAGAAAAAAAGGCAATATGTTTGAGCACATCCTGTTCAGTCAATACCACTCCTTTGTCTTCAAGCCATGTATCTATATTCAATTCATCACCAGCATAAACAAAATCCCTTTCAAACGATGTCTTAAGGCTAAGGTCTGTAAGCACATATATCTTATGACTCTCTGCAACACTCAACTTTGCCTTCCATATTCCAGGTGTTGGATTTCTTATTGCAATAACATCAAAGACCTCTGCCCCGTGCCAAAGTATGTTTTTGCCGTGCCTTGTAGATGAATGCTTCCTATTTGAGGGGTCTATAAGTTCAGTAGAGGTGCCTGGCTTTTTACTTATAACAAGCACCGCCTCTTTAATATCTTTGTCTATATAAAAGACATCGCCCTCAAGGGGTATCATATCCGGAGACTTCATTTTTTCGTAAATGGAACTGAATATCAGGTGTATATCCCTGTCTGTTTTTGCAAGCCTGAAAATACCGCCTGTATATTTTGCTATATCTTCAAGAAGCTTTAGATCGGAGAATTCCGTAAACGCAACAGAATATATTTTTATACCCGAGTTGGCCAGTTCAGGCAAAAGGCGGCTCAATTCTTCATGGGCTATTCTGTCTTTTTCCTCATCACCTAAAGCGAGTTTTCCGTCGGACATTAAGACGATAATCCGGTTTTTCCTTTCAGACTCCTTAAGCGCCTCAAAACCCCTCTTTACTGCCTCTGTGATATTGGTAGAAAATTCCCTTGAGGTTACCCTGTTGATAGCGCCGAACAGCCTTTCTCTATTGCCAGATGTATTTTGTGTCAGCGGTATCAGCACATTTGCAGAATCACCGAAACTAATAATGCTTATACGATCATTCTGTCCGAGCAATGATACGAGCAGTTTGGCTGCTGATTTCCTGTAGTCATTAGGATCCGTTCTTTTCATACTACCGGAACTATCCATTAAGATTACTATGTCATATCCTTCTTTTGTCTGGTGAGCCTGAACGGGAGGGCTGGAAGCTTTATCTACGGCAAATGATACAGACAATAGGAATGAAAATATAGAAGCAAAGATTAATGCATTTATCTTTTTCACCTGAAAATACCTCTTGTTGTCATTCTTCATTTGTGCCGATTAATCGGCATGTGTGTTTCATATCAATTTTTTATCGGAAATTTTATATAAAACTATAGCATAAAACGGTTTTTTTTAAAATACTCTTCCCTGCATTTGTTTTCTATATCCATGAGCATATTAAAGGGTTTTTGAAAATTATCCTTTCCAGATGTAAACACACCGTGTCCGTAAACTATAACGCCATTGCCTTCTTTCATTGCGGCAGGCACTGTATGCATTAATCCTGCTGGTCCTGTGCCTATCTCACCTGAAACAATAGGTATGCCTGATATATATCTTTTTTCTTTACATCCCTTATGGCACATTACCCCCCTTATTCCCCCCTTATTAAGGGGGGAATAAGGGGGGTAATGCCTGCAATCCTTTTTTTCGCACAACAAGGACATTATAACAGAAAATTTCGGATGCCCATGCAGGATTGCATTATCACCGGTTGCATAATAAATATTTTTATGAGCTGATAATTCAGAAGATGCTGTAATTCCCACAGATGATGAGCTATCTAATGGCACAGCATCTATAGAGCATTGAAGTTCATCCATTGAACTACTTGTCTGGCTAATATAAATCTTATTATTATAAACATAAGAGATATTTCCGAAATAAGAATCTACAAGCCTGTATTCTGTAACTGCCCTTCCAGCTTCTGAAAGCATTTCTATAACATCTTCTTCGCCTTGAGGCATTTTGTCTGTCAGGCACGGCGCATGTTTCTTAACCGCAATTTCATTTAACAAGAAGACTATTTTATTGAATGCCTTTATACGGCTTTTATCCGGCGATTTGTCTTCTGAACGGCATTTCTCAAAGTATGCTATGCTGTCATGAAAGTATTTAACAAATGTAGAAAAACATGTGGAACTGAAAGAAATAAATGCCTGCTCCGGGGTGACCACTCCGTAAGTAACAATACCCCTATCTTTTATGATTGCTGATTTCCTGTGCGACAGGGCTTTTGCGATAGCTCCGGGTGAAAATTCATGAACAACCGGAATATCATGAAAAAATGTCCTCGTTTCAGAATCCATAGGGACTATCTCTTTATCTTCCTGCCTCAAAATTTCTTTTATGATGCTCCTGTAAGGCTCTAAAGGTTCGGAAAATAAGAGGGCATTGATATTCATTAGATTAAAAACCTTTGTTAGTGCCACTGCATCACCGGCTATTGGTCTGTTTGATGTAATGTCTGCATCAAGGGCAAGAAAAAAGGCGCTGTCTTTATCTGCAAGCCCTTGAGAGTTAAGTTTGTAGAGATATTTATGAATTAGTTGTTCCATTTATTTGCTATTTTACACGAAAAAGGCATTGCAAATTCAAATCAAGCGCGCCATGTTGACAAATATATTTAAAACAGGATAAAATTTATCCAGAATAAAAAGACTAAATCTTATTTGCTTTAAAAAGGAGGTGATAGTTTAAAATATACTTGCTTGTAGGCGAGCATATTTTAACAAAAAGAATGGATTTGGGATGTTCTTAAGGTCAAAAAACTGAAAAGGGGGTAAGCATGAACGATTATCAATACGACAATCAGACGGTGAAGTTGTTCATTTTCTCGTCAATTGTATGGGGAGTTATTGGCATACTTGCCGGAGTTTGGGTCTCCATACAAATGTGGAATCCTGCATTTCAGATTCCACCGTATTTTACATTTGGAAGATTAAGGGTTGTTCACACAAACATCCTCGCATTTGGGCTTGTTTTAGGCACTTTAATGGGCATGTTTTATTATATTGTAATGCGGCTTTGTAAAATACCACTTATTTTTCCTAAGCTGGCAAGGCTGACCCTTTATCTATTTAATATTGGGATATTTTTAGGATTAGTTACACTTCTTTCAGGCAAGACACAAGCCCTTGAGTATGCAGAGTTTGAATGGCCCATTGACATTGCTGTTGTAATACTCTGGGTTATTTTTGCAACGGTTATTTTCGGCACGATAATTAAAAGAAAAGAACAACAGATGTATATTTCTTTATGGTTTATGATCGCAACGATTATAGTTATAGCAGTGATATATGTTGTTAACAACCTCTCAATCCCTGTAGGACTGCTAAAGTCTTATCACCTTTTTGCCGGACTTAACAGCGCCAATGTTCAATGGTGGTATGGACACAATGCAGTTGGCGCTGAACTCACAATGGCAGTGTTAGCCTTGTTTTATTATTTCCTGCCAAAATCTACAGGGCTGCCCATTTACAGCCATAGGCTTTCAATAGTGGCCTTCTGGTCATTAGTCTTTGCCTATATGTGGACAGGCGCGCACCATCTCATTTATTCACCAATTCCAGACTGGATACAGACAACTGCTATAGCATTCACTCTATTTCTAATAGCTCCTTCGTGGGGGTCTGTTGTTAATGGCTACTATACTATTAGCTCTGACTGGTCAAAAATGAGGACAAATTATCTCACAAAGTTCTTTTTGTTAGCCATTGTTTTTTATGGCCTTCAGACTTTGCAGGGTCCAATTCAGGGACTGAGAACTGTAAACCAACTTATAAAATATACAGACTGGGTTCCAGGTCATGTGCATATGGGGGTAATGGGCTGGGATGCACTGGTGCTTGTAGCTGCTATTTATTATGTTATTCCAAAGCTGTATCGCACAGAGATATATAGTATAAAAATTGCAAATACGCATTTCTGGCTTGTTGTTATTGGACAGCTTATTTTCTCTATTACAATGTGGGTTGCTGGCATTCAGCAAGGCGTAATGTGGCAGGCTACAAGCCCTGATGGAAGCCTAATGTATACTTTCTCAGAAAGTGTTTCGGCAAGTATTCCATTCTGGAAGATGAGAACTTTAGGGGGAATTATCTTTACAGTCGGCATGCTCTTTTTTATCTATAACATATACATGACTGTTCGCAAAGCAAAAAAGCCTGCGACTGTGTCATTAGAGATTCAGGAGGTGAAAGCATGAAAAGAGGAATTTACAGTAAACCAGTGCTATTTGCTGTAGTTGCGGCCGTAGTAATACTAATAGGAACGATTGTAGTAGTATTTATCCCTATGCTTACTCCCCAGATGCATGTGAAACTTGAAAATCTCAAGCCATATACAGCTCTACAGCTTGCTGGAAGAGATGTATATATGAGCGAAGGCTGCCATTACTGCCATACCCAGACCGTAAGACCTCTTAAAGCAGAGGTCATGCGTTACGGCGAATTTTCAAAGGCAGGAGAGTTTGCCTATGACCATCCATTTTTATGGGGCACAAAAAGAACAGGCCCTGACCTTGCAAGGATTGGAGGCAAATATCCTGATGCATGGCATTATGCACATCTTGAAAACTCAAGGAATTTTTTTCCAGACTCTAATATGCCGTCATATGCATGGCTAAAAAATAATAGACTGAATCCTGCTCAGATTGAAAGGAGCATGAGGGCGCTTGGATTTCCTTATACTGCCGAGGAAATTGCCGCCCTTGACGGCAAAACACAGATGGACGCCCTTGTTGCTTATCTGCAGGTAATCGGAACGGCTGTTACTGCAAGGGCTATTGCGCCAAAGATTGATGTAGCGCCAGAGGATAAAAATCCATTTGCAGGAGACCCTAAGTTTATTGCAAAGGGCAAAACACTTTATGATGTTCACTGCTTAATGTGTCATGGCGTTGACGGCAAAGGCGTAGCTGGACTTGCCCCATCTGTAGCTGACAATATCTGGCTTGATAAAGAGGGCGATGTTACTGACGGCGTAATATATATAATAACAGCTAATGGAACTACGGCAGGAATGGAGATAGCCGGAAGAACTGCAAAAGGAGGAATGCCTCCCTTTGGAGCAGCAATGAGCAGACAAGAGATATGGGCGCTGGTTACTTATATGAGGTCACTTCAAAAATAAAGCGTCGGCAAATTTTCTGAGACAGGCGCTAATCTAACTATAAAAGGAGGATAAAATGGCAAATGAAGAGATTGACAATATAGAAAAATTTGAGGCAAAAGAAACATCAAAAAAACTTCCGCGTGGCTGGCTAATTCTTTTTATTGGCTTAATTGTCTGGGGTGTGTATTACATAGCAGCATATACGCCTGCAATCAGCGGCTGGAGTCAAGAAAAGGCTTATGAGGAGTCTTTGAAAAAATAAACAAAGGGGGTGGACATAATGGCACTTTTCTTATATGGATTAGCTTTGGTCATTTTACTTGGAGGAATAATTTTATTTTATTATTCAAAAAAAAGGCATAAAAAAGTGGAGGAGCCGAAATATAGAATGTTAATTGATGAGGATTAAACGGAAATTAGTAAAACTACTTTGGGCAGCGATTATTGTCAGCCTGCCATTTTTAAAGATAGGCGGTGAATCGGCGATTAGATTTGACATTCCTCTGTTGACACTATATTTTTTTGGAACTGATATACGAATACACGAATTCTTTATTGTCCTTATTGCAGCAATTTTTATATGCCTTTTGTTTATACTTATTACCCTCTTATTCGGAAGGATGTGGTGCGGGTGGTTGTGTCCGCAGACAGTGCTTGTTGATTTTACAGCCTTCACTGATAAATTTAAAAAGGGATTTTTATACAGACTGTTGTCTTTATTTTTAATACTTTTGATAAGCGCGGTGGTTGGGGCAAATTTAATATGGTATTTTGTTTCGCCTTATGAATTTTTTGGTCATCTACTAAAATGGGAGATTAGCCAAACAATATGGAGATTCTGGATAGTTTTGACTGCCATTATATTTTTAAATCTTGTATTCATAAGGCGCAAATTTTGTGTTACTGTCTGCCCTTATTCAAAACTACAAAGCGCAATGTATGACAATAAAACACTTGTGATAGCTTTTGACCCATCAAAAAGCGATGATTGCATTAAGTGTATGTCATGTGTAAAAAAATGCCCGGTTGAAATTGATATAAGGCAGGGGCTTCATCAGGCGTGCATATATTGCGGCGAATGTATTGATGCATGTAAAGACATAATGAAAAGAGAAGGAAAGGATGGAGACTCGCTTATAAATTATTTCTTTGGACTGCCTGGCGAAAAAGGAAGGATTGTCAGGCAGGGTGTTGTAATGGTGGGTTTTGTGACACTGGCATTTTTAATATTCCTTATTTATCTTTTATTGAAAGAGACATAAGTAATGTCCTATTTCGTCATTGCCCGACTTGATCGGGCAATCCAGAAAGAGGCATAAAGACTGGATTCCGCATCAAGTGCGGAATGACAGACAAAGCGAGCATAGGACATTAACATTACAGGAGTCAATAGCAGCAAGGGGTTGGTAGTGGTGTCTAAAAAATCTTTTATTTGGAGGTGTGAGATGAAGATTTTTATTCTGATAACTTCTTTAATTATAATGTCTATTACAGTCACAACTGTCTTTGTAGGCATAAACACCTTTAGTGGTGTTGTGGTTGACGACTCTTATAAGGCAGGACTTTTGTGGGATAAAACAAGAAATAAAAAGGCAATGCTCGGATGGAATGTAGAGTTTAAAAATAATGTTTTTAATACAGGTAAAAATAAAGTAATGTTTTCCCTCTTTGACAGTAATGGACTCCCTTTAAATGACGCCATAGTCTCACTTACAGTCAGCAGGCCTGCAACATATAAATATGACAGAGATTACAGCAGAATAAAGATTAAGGACAATATTTACATTGCAAATATAGATTTGCCGCTTCATGGATTATGGGATTTAATAATAAAGGTTACAAGAAATGAAAATAATGTTGTCTTTAAAAAACGCATTTATGCTCAAGAAGCTGTCTCTTCTATGCCAGCAGTTTTTATAAAGCAGAGCGAAAGGGCTGAAGATAAGAGAGCTGTCTCTTTGCCAATAACCTTCCTAAAGCATAGCAAAATGGCTGAAATAGACTGCGATATTCATGCAGACAGTTGCTTTAAAGTAATAACAGAAGACAATATCATCGTAGAATTTAACATTAATCCAAAGCCCGTAAGGTCAATGTCAAATCTTGTCTTTAGCATAACCCTTAAAGAAAAAGATAAACCCATTTCAGATGCTAATGTTGAAATAGATTTGACAATGCCTGGCATGTTTATGGCAAAAAACAGGGTTTTTTTGAAACACAAGGGAAACGGCAGATATGAAGGCAAAGGCGTTATTGTGAGATGTCCAAGCGGAAAGAGGATATGGAAGGCAGATGTTATTATTGAGAGAAATGGAAAGACTGCATCTACTACCTATGTGTTTGAGGTGAAAAATTAGTGGATGTAAGTTATCTGCTTGCCTTTACCGCAGGACTTCTTGGAGGCTTTGGACATTGTATAGGCATGTGCGGGCCTATAGTTACAGCATATTCACTGCAGAGGACTTTACCAGCAGGCATAAAAAATAATCCTGTCCCCGAAGCTTGTTCCCGAGTGCTGTTGTCGGGAATCCTTAATCGGGGATTAGTGTTTGACAGTATAATCCCTCATATTCTTTACAATGCCGGCAGGATAAGCACTTATATATTCATAGGCGGTTTAATGGGGCTTATTGGCTCTTTTGTTGATACCGCTGGAAGGCTTGCCGGAATTCAAAATATTGCATCTATTGCCGCAGGTATTTTTATGGTAACTATGGGGCTTGGCATAGTTGGTGTCTCACACTGGCTTAATATACTTGAAAGGCATAACAATTTTATTTTAAAACTAATTAAGGTTTTTGCCCTTGAGCGGTCTGCATGGCGTTATTATCCGATGGGCGCACTTCTGGGCTTTCTGCCATGCGGGCTTTCATACAGTGTGTTTATAGCTTCTGCAGGCACAGGGAATGTTGTGTCCGGCATGTCTGTTTCTGCTATGTTTGGCATTGGAACTATACCCGCGCTGCTTTTATTTGGCATGATTATAGCTTATCTCGGAAGCAAGACAAGGGGCATTATTTATCGTGCAAGCGGGCTTGTTGTTATAGCGATGGGCTTATATTTCATTTTAAGAGCGGCCGGCATAAATGTATAATTGCGAACACTGCTCTATAGGGTTTTCTGAAAAAGACGTTGTTTTTGATGAAATAGACGGACAGCAAAAGGTATTCTGCTGCCACGGCTGTCGCGGCATTTACCGTCTTGTGCATGATGCAGGACTTGATTCGTTTTACAGTAAGCGCACAGGCTGGAAACCAGGCCCTGCTGATGAGATTGCAGTTACACCTGATGTATTTATTGAGCATATAAAAGAGACTGATAGACAGGCTCAGATTGATATAAATATAGGCGGCATTAGGTGTGCCTCATGTATTTGGCTTATAGAGAAATATATAGGAAGGCTTGACAATGTAATATCGGTTAATGTCAATTATGCAACCCATCGGGCACGGATAATTTGGAATAATGAAAAAATTTCTATAGATGAATTGCTTAAAAAAATTGCATCCATAGGATATTGCCCGCGGCCATACACATCCTCTGTTTATGAATCCCAAATAAAGGAAGAAAAAAAAGACCTGCTTATTCGCTTCGGCACCGCATCATTTCTTTCAATGCAGCTTATGCTTTATACAGTAGCTCTTTATGCAGGGTTCTTTCATGGTATGGAGCCGTTTTACCGCTTTGCTTTTCAGGTGATAGCATGGATTATTGCAACACCTATAATGTTTTACTCGGGCTATCCTTTTATACGGGGAGCTATTTACAGTATCAGGAGTAAAACCCTTAGCATGGATGTTCTTATATTCCTCGGCTCATTCAGCGCTTATGCTTACAGCGTGGCTATAATATTTTCCGGCAGCGAAACACAAGAGGTCTATTTTGATACATCGGCTATGATAATCACCCTTATACTGCTCGGCAGGTATATTGAAGCAGGAGCCAAGGGCAAGGCTATAGGGGCAATATCTTCACTAATCAGCCTTCAGCCATCTGATGCCATGCTAATCAAGGAAAAAGGACAAAGGCCTGTTCAGACCTCTGTGGCATCTCTTAATCCTGGCGATGTAATAGAAGTTATTCCTGGCGACAGGATCCCGGTTGACGGGGTCGTGATAGAAGGTTCATCGGAAATTGATGAATCAATGCTCACAGGGGAGTCAAAGCCTGCTGCTAAAAAGCAAGGCATTAATGTTTTTACAGGCACAATGAATATTAACGGCAGGCTTCTTATTAAGGTTATAAAAACAGGCAGGGATACCGTTCTTGCTGCTATTGTAAAGGTGGTTGAAGATGCCCAATCACGAAAGGCTCACATTCAGACAGTTGCAGATAGGGTAGTGGCATGGTTTGTGCCATTTATATTTTTTGTTGCCTTAGGGTCGTTTGTTTTCTGGTTTTATCACAAAGGAGATGTTTCTGTTGCCCTTATGAACTCTGTGTCTGTTTTAGTCATAGCCTGCCCATGTGCACTGGGTCTTGCGACTCCACTCGCTACACTGATAAGTTCCGGGCTTATGTCTTCCTCGGGCATACTTGTTAAGGGAGGAGATATACTTGAGAATATGGCGAGGGCAGATTTTATATATTTTGATAAAACAGGCACTTTGACTAAAGGCGAATATTCATTGACAGATATTACAGGTTACGGCATTCCTGAATATGAGCTTCACAGGCTGGCTGCATCTGTTGAGCGAGGTTCGGAACACGCTATAGGAAAGGCTTTAAATAAAGGAATTAAAGAGGATGAACTTTATGATGTGGCAGACTTTAAGGCTCATCCCGGACTGGGTGTTTCCGGTATAATTAAAGGAGATGCTGTAATAATGGGAAATAAGACTTTTCTAATATCGCATGGTGTTAAGTTTACAGATGCCCAGACCAATGATTTTAATTGCCTTTCAGCAGGCGGAAACACTGTTGTGGGTCTTGCTTTGGCAGGCAGGCTTCAGGGATGGTTTTCGATTGCTGACAGTCTCAGGGATGAGTCTGAACAGGTTGTCAGAGAGTTAAAAGACAGGGGATATAAAGTCGGGCTTATCACAGGCGACAACCGCATAGTTGCATCAGAAATAGCAAGAAAGGCCGGAATAGAAATTATTAAGGCTGAAGTAATGCCGGTTGAAAAGGCGAATGAAATTAGGCGAATTAAGGAATCCGGAAGCAGGGTGATAATGATAGGCGATGGCATTAATGACGCCCCGGCGCTTATAGAAGCAGATGCCGGAGTTGCCATGGGAAGCGCAACTGATATTGCAATGAACAGCGCTGATGCGGTTTTGATGGGCAACAACCTGCAACTGCTTGTTAAGATGCTTACGCGTTCAAAAAAGACTTTATCTATAATTAAACAAAATCTCTTCTGGGCTTTTTCATATAATTTTATAGCAATTCCGCTTGCTGTATCAGGTAAAATGCATCCGGTGGCCGCCGCTCTATTTATGGTTATAAGCTCACTGATTGTAGTGGGAAATTCTTTAAGACTTTACAAGGATAAATAAAATGTGGACGACTTTCTTTCTTATAGCTATAGGACTTGTCTTGGGAATAGGCGCATGGCTTTTATTTATGTGGGCTGTCAAAAGCCGCCAGTATGAAGACCCAGAAAGGCCTAAATATAGGATGCTTGAAGACGATGACGAAGACAACCGATAGACCATAATCCGTCCTGTGCGGCACGAGCAGACAAGTGCAAATGTTTCTTTACGAATTATGAGATAGACTTTAAAGAGCTGTGTTAAGGGTTACATAGGTTACAATATTTAGGGTCAGCTAAATCACCGTATTTGGCAGTTGGTTTTTTTAATGAAAAACCACATTTTGCGCAAGTATATATTTCATAAATAGGCAAGTCAGTAGGCATTAAACACCAACTGCATTTGAGTCCTTTTTGAAGGTCAGTAACTACAAATCCCGGCATTTTACATTCTTTGCATGTTGATTTAATATTTTTTATTAAATTCATTGTAGCATGTTTAATAGCTTGCATTCTTGCTGGATTTTTATGTGCGCGCATATCTGTCTCAATAAAAATCTTTTTTTGAGAGTTAGATGCCAATAGCTTTGCAGCAGCAATTTTTAAGTCTTTTTCTGTTTGTAAGTTTTTATATATCCCCTCTTTTTCATACTCACTTTTTCTAAGAATGACTCCATAATATGGAAATTTCCACTCACGGGCTAAAGCTATGACCTCTTCAACGCTTTCAACATATGCGCTGTTTATATTTGTTTTTGATGTGCGGTAATGCCCTCTGATTTCCAAATTATTTTTACTATCTATCAATAAAACCAACTCAAGATTTGACTGAATAAACGGCATAGAGGGGTGCGCATCAAAACTACCTTCGCTGGCAATTGCTAAATCAAGTCCAGTTGCTTGCATTGCAGCATATGCCTTAGCCTTTGCTGTTTCTAATTGGCTCCCTTTACGCTCAATCTCTCTTGTAAATGTTCCAAAGCAATCGGTATTAAAATGATGAGGCACAACAATATCAAGACCCAGTTGTTTTTTTAAAATCGGCCCAATTGCCATTTCTTTTTTATGCATTGTAGCGATAACGATTTTTCTTCCAGAAAACATGCCATATTTTTCAATTTGTATTTTTTTCATGGTTTTGCTAACCTTGTGTGTTATTGATTTGCCCATATCTTATGAAACCCACATACCGATAACTCGGCACAAAAGGGGATGAAAATGTCATTCCCGCTTGTCGGGAATCTCTCTGGGTTTTTGTCATTCCGACTCTTGTCCTCGCTTGACGAGGATCGGTTCGGAATCTTTCTGTAACAACCCCCTACCCCCCCTTATTAAGGGGGAATAAGAAGGATGCCAGACAAGCTGGCATGACAGAAGAGCAGAAGGATTGCGGACCTGTCTGCGTGCACCGCACAGGCAGGCAAGCCGCAATGACAAAAATAGATAGGTATTTTTTGAGAAGCAGTCTTTTTATTGCCCCCAACTCATTTGTTTCATAACATATTGATTTCATTAAATTATTAAACTCATCTGCTACTGTGCAAACAGGTAAATTTGACATAAGATTTTATTCTTTATTGCTATTTTTCAAATATTTTTATTATATCATTGAAAACCTTTACTTATCAATGAAATTATGGTAAACTTTTGGCATGGGGGGACTTAAGGAGCAAAGGCAAAAATTAGGAATCAGCATAAAAGAGGCTGCCGTAAAAACAAAGATAAGGGCTTGTTATCTTCAGGCAATAGAAGATGAAGAATTTGAAAAGCTTCCTGTAGAGGTTTATGCCAGAGGGTATATAAAAGAGTATGCGAGATTCCTTGATGTTTCATGCAGTGAAGCGCTGGCTGCATATGAATATTATCTTGATGAAAAAAAACAGGGCAGCAAAAAGCAGGCTAATGAAATCTCAGGCGAGCCTAATAAAGAATGTGCATCCACTGTTATTCCGCCGCCTGCTGTTATTCCGCCATCTGCTGTTATTCCGCCATCTAATGAAATTTTAGCCCAGCCCATCTCACTGAAAAAAAGTAAAGAAGAGATGCCTGTATCTTTTATATTAAGGTTTGCTAATAATAAAACCTTTTGGCAAAAAAGCTTATACATAGCTCTTCCAGCTATAACTGTTGTTTTAGTTTATTTTCTGCTCTTACCAGGAAAAGGCAATATCAATAATATTACTAAAGATGTAAAGACTGATGAGCAAATTGGGCTTCGGGCTGAGCATCAGCAATATATTCAGAAAAAAGCAGAAGACTTGGCAGCCAAAACAGGGGCATCTGCTATTCACAGCAAAAAAGAGAATTATCGCCTTGAAGTAACTGCAACCGATACAGTATGGCTTAAAATAGTCATTGATGATTCTGAAATAAGGGATGTACTGCTAAATCCAGGTGAGAAGGTAAATTATACTGCCAGGCAATCTTTTTCTATGGTTATAGGAAATGCAGGAGGCGTTGAGTTAAAATTTAATGATAAAGAGATTGGCTCTCTTGGCGATAAGGGACAAGTGGTGCGGCTTATCCTTCCGGAGAAATCTGCTGTTCAATAACTTTTTCATAAATGAAAATAGGCACTATCAATAAATACATAAATAAAAAAACAGTCATTATTTTTGGTCTTCAATTTCTATTTATTATTACTCTTTTAAGCTACAGGGTCTGGACAGACACCAGCGTTGAATGCATTAGGTGTCATGCTAATAAAGAAAAAATGACAGAACTGGGTTTTCCAGAGCTTCATGTTACCCCGGAGATGGTTGCAAAACAGTCAAAACACCCCCCTACTGTGCAATGCCGCGACTGCCACCTCGGAGACGGAAGGGCAAAAGACCCTGATGAAGCACACAGGGGCATGGTGTCTGCTTTTTTTGTAGGACATGACGGAAGTGTTTTAACAAGAAAAGACATTGACTACCAGCATGCATTACTTCCGTCTGGTAAAGACAGAATAAGAGAGATGCTTCCGCAGGTAGAAATAGGCGGTGAGCTATGGCCTCATTGGGATGTCAGGACTGTTCTCTGGGGCGATAGGAGTCGTGAGACTTTCGGCTATGACCCAAGAATTGTAGAAAAGACATGCGGCAGATCAGACTGTCATGCCACAGAGTTTAGACAATTCAACAGAACCAAGATGGGTACAAATATTAGACAGAGAACTATGAGAACATGGCTTGAGCCTTATGGTCCGCATAATTGCGGCCCATCTTTTGCTGACCTTCCACCTATGGAAGTGTTTAGCAAAGCCGCCTTTTCATTTAAAAATGCTGAAGATATTGCAAAAGAGCTTAATGTGCCGTTCACTAAAAAGCAGGCGCTTGACAGGCAGAGATTCTGCAATGCCTGCCATACCGGATGCCTTGATTGCCACTATGTTCCTGACAGGGAAACAGGAGTGCATAATTTTGCGAGAAAACCACCTGCGAAAAGCTGCGTTGGATTCGGCAGGGGCACAACCATGTGCCATGCAGGTGCGATGCAAAGCAGAAGGGGAGGGACATACATAGGCGGAGATTATTCAATACCAGAAGGCATGAAGGCTGATGTTCATTATAAAGAAGGCATACATTGCATTGATTGCCATATTACTGGAAAAAAAGGAATGGGTGATCAGCAGCGAAGGGCAAGCTGTCAAGACTGTCATATAGAAATAGAAAATGCCCATGCAAAGAGCATACATAGAAATATGGACTGCGCAACCTGTCATATGAGCGAATTAAGGGGGTATCAGATTACTACATGGGGGCCAGGAAAAGTTGCAGGCAGGGATAACCCTTTCAAAAAATATTTATATTATGGCATTCAGGGACCCCCGATTTTAATTAAAGATCAGAAAGGCATATGGATGCCTGTAAAGGTATGGCCGCACAGTGTGGCCAATATTAAACCAGATGTAAAGCCTTCTGAAAATCTTATGTTCAGATGGCCTGGTGGAGAGACAAGGGATGCCTATTATGTTATTGGAACATTTAATGCGCCGGCAAATAATAAACATTTGCTCTGGCTCGAACTGCAGCAGGTATCACATCCACTTGGAAATGCAAGGAGCTGCGACAGTTGTCATAAAGAAAATAATAGACAGGTGGCAGTTTCTGAATGGGAATTTATGGATGATCAGGGCGCTAAGGGTTGGTTTAAAGGCAGATATAAAATTGTGGCTGATAGCGATGGATTAAGAATTACAGACCTGCGTAATACAACTCCCATACAGGTGGCAGAAGGCTATAAACTTGAAGACTTTGCATCATGGGTGCATTTTAAGGATAAATGGCAGATACCAGGCGATTTTTCGATTAAAGTTGATAAAGAAGAATATGATAAATACCTTGCTCTGTCCAAAAAGATTGACAGAGAATTGAAGACCCTCGAAAGAAAAGTAAAAGGCAAAGACAGGAGGGTGCAAAGGAGATTTAAAGAATTGAGAGGCATTGTTTTGCATAATCCTGACGGCGCCATGGAAAAGATTAATGAATTTAAGGACGCTCATTTGAGATGAAAAAAGATTTTATTCTATCATTCTTTAAAGAAAAGGTTACCCATCCCATCAATTTTCAAGATATTGTTTTTAAACTCAGCCCTACCCTTCCGGAAAGACACATACTCAAAAGACTTCTCAGAGAACTGGTTAATGAAGGCGAGATTGTAAAAACAAGAAATGGTCTTTATGGCCATAAAGAGGAGATGAATCTTGTAACAGGTAGATTTGAAGCTCACAGGGACCGCTACGGGTTTGTGATACTTGAAAAACCTGGAGAAAGAGATATATTTATTCCAGCCCGTGCAACTCTCGGCTCTATGGACAATGACAGGGTTGTTGCAAGAGTCGAAAACAGGCATCGCAGAGAAGGCAGGATAATAAGGATACTTCAAAGGGCGCATACGCGGCTGGTAGGAATATTTGAGGCTGAAAGAGCCGGTTTTTATGTCAGGCCCAAAAACAGGGCCATACCGTTTGATCTTTATATAGCTCCTAAAGAAAAAGGAAAGGCAAAGGATGGAGACAATGTAATTGCAGAGATAATAAGCTATCCATCGGATAAAAGACCGCCTGCAGGCAGGATATTAAAGATTTTAAAAAAACCAGAAACCCCTTTAGATGAAGTAGAAAGCATAATTGATGAATTAAATCTGCCGCAAAGATTCCCTCACAATGTCATTGAGGAGGCAAAAAGCCTTTATGCACAATCCCCCCTCATCCGCGAGAGGGGATTACAGAAAAGAAAAGATTTAAGAAATCTTTTAACAATAACCATTGACGGCGAAAGGGCAAAGGACTTTGACGATGCAATATCAATAAAAAAAATTGATGACGGATATAAACTATGGGTGCATATTGCTGATGTCGGATATTATGTTGGTTGGGATTCATTAATAGATAAAGAGGCAAGAAAAAGAGGCACAAGCGTTTATTTTCCTGACAGGGTAATACCTATGCTTCCAAGGGAACTTTCTGAAGATTTATGCAGTTTAAAACCAAAAGTTGACAGATTTGCATTTACTGTAGAGATAGATTTTAACATGCATGGTGAACGGACTGATGCAAGATTTTATTCCTCCATTATCAACAGCAATGAGAGGATGACATATACATCCGTGAAGAAGATACTTATAGATAAAGACCAAAAGGAAAAGAAAAAATACGATTATCTTCTTCAAGACTTTGAAATGATGGGTGAGTTGTGCAATATTTTGAAATCTCGCAGGCTTAAAAGGGGAAGCCTTGATTTTGACCTTCCGGAGCCGGAGGTGCTTCTTGATGTTCAAGGAAATCCAGAAGATATTATAAGGGCTGAAAGAAATTTCGCCCACATGATAATTGAGGAATTCATGATTGCTGCCAATGAAGCAGTTGCAGAGCATCTTGAGGGCGCCGGCATACCTTCGCTTTACAGGGTTCATGAAGAGCCTGATCCTATGAAACTTGAAGATATAGTTAAAATTATAAAATCCATTTCCCAATTAAGCCTGCCCTCAAAGGTTGTAATCAAGGGACCTTTGGTGACAAGCGGAATCAAAAAAGGGGTCCCCAAAAAAGGGAGTAAAGCGAATTTTCAGACCCTGTCCCCGAAGGTCTTAATTGGGGAAAAGAATTTTTCAGCAAAGGATTTTTCGGAATTGCTAAAACAAATTCAAGGTGAGCCTGAAGAAGAAATAATAAATCATATGATATTAAGGAGCCTTAAGCAGGCAAGATATTCCACTGTTAATGTCGGCCATTTCGGATTGGCATCCAAAAGCTACACCCACTTTACCTCTCCTATAAGGAGGTATCCTGATCTGGTTGTCCACAGAGTATTGAAGGAGGTGCTTTCAAAAAAACATCTGAGTGATAAAAGGATTAAGGAATTAGACTCCATTCTGCCGGATATTGCATTTCATTCATCACGCATGGAAAGGCTGTCTGATGAGTCCGAAAGAGTAGTTCTTGATGCCATGAGGGTTTGGTTTATGAAGGATAAGGTGGGAGAGGAATTTGAAGGTAAGGTTGTTTCTGTTACGCCTTATGGAATAAAGGTGAGACTGAAAGACTATTATGTAGAGGGTTTTTTGCATGTTTCATATATGACCGATGATTTTTATCAGTATGATGAAAAGAGCCTGAGTCTTTACGGAATTCACAGAAAAAAAAGGTTTGCCATAGGAAGCAATGTGAATGTGAGGATTGACAGGGTTGACATGGAAGAGCGGGAGATAACATTGGGTTTATCCTGATGAAAAGGAATGATAAAGGAAGGGCATGGGCATGTTTAGGATTATTCAACAATTGTTAGCGGTTTTGTTTTTGTTGGCAATTGCATCTTCTGCTCATGCAAAAATCTCTGAATTGCTGCCTGTTGACAAAAGATCGGCTGTTACTGTTTATGTAATTGACAGAGAGGGCAGAGAGGTTGCAAAAGACAAAGGCATTATTGTCGCAGGAGAGGGTGTAATTGCAACTAACTATAAGTTAATCTTAAAATGGTTTAAAGGCATGGAAAACCGTATTGTTGTTAAAACAGGAGATAGCGATTATATACCCATGGGCAGGTTAATAGATTCTAATCGCAGAATAGGCATTGCACTCTTTGAAGTAAAAGCCGGAAATCTCACAGCGGCAAGGCTTCCTGAAGGACACAGGATTACAGCATATATACAAAGGCAAGTTACCAGATACAGGAGAATAATAGATGCCGAGAGAAAAACTGCCCTTACGCGGTTGCAACCTGATAAACACATTGTCATCGACTATCCGTCTGTTAAACTTCCGGAACCTGAGAAGAAAATAGAAGACAAAATAGAACAAAAAAAGGTGTTCACTGCTAATGACTATTTCATGATGGCAATTAACTATGAGAATGCAAATAAATATGAAGAAGCAATTGAGGCTTATATAATGGCGTTAAAAATGAATTCTGATTTTGCAGAGGCCTATATAAATATAGGACTGTTGTATTATAGGCTCGGCAGGTATTCAGATGCAATTAATGCATATACACATGCCAGCCAGCTTAAGCCTCATTCTGCATCTCTTTACATCAAGCTGGGCACAACATACATAATCCTTGCAGAGTATTCAAATGCCCTCAATGCGTTTAAACAGGCAGCTATGATAGACCCTCATAACCCTGCTATACGCTTTAATCTCGGCATAGCGCATTTCCTGAATGGCAACAGAACTGCTGCCTTTGATGAGTATGTGATATTGAAAAGGCTTGATAATGAACGAGCCATGAATCTGTTTGAACTGATTTTCTGAAATCAGGGCTTAATCTTTATAGGGATGCCTTCTTCAATTAATTGCCAGATTTCCTCCATTTCCGAATTTGTAACTGCTATGCAGCCTTCTGTCCAATCTTTGTATCTGTGCAGATTGCCGAGCATTGCCATTTCCTCTGACAGTCCGTGTATCATAATACTGTGGCCAGGCGACACACCGAGTCTTCTTGCGTTGTCTATGTCCGATTGATTAGGATATGAAATGCGGATTGATAGATGGAAGCTGCTGTTAGGGTTTTTTGCATCTAAATAATAGCGGCCTTCTGGAGTTCTTTTATCACCATATTTAATTTTATGTCCCACAGGATTTTGTCCCAGCGCTACCCTATATGCTCTTAGTATTTCACCGTTTCGGAGGAGAAACATGGCTCTTTTATTTTTTATAACGACTACTTTATCAGCTTTGATTGACGCTGCCTCAGCATTGACAGTCCCATTGATATGCCCATTGATAGGATAGAATAGATGAGTCCCTGCAGGGACTGGTAAAAAATAAAAGACAAAAAATAAAAGACAAAAGAGCCATAAATTCATTGTTTTTAAATTTCTCTCTTTATTTTTTAATCTTTTACGAATTTAAGGACATTATACCAAAACTACCGCATCTATTGTATAATTCAAAATTATAATTTCTGCAGAGAGAGGTTATTAATGTCCGAACTTACCCCTTTAATGAAACAATATTTCAGCATTAAAGAAAAATATCAGGATGCCATTGTGCTCTTCAGGCTCGGCGACTTTTACGAGATGTTCGGTGAAGACGCAAAGATAGCATCAAACATATTGCAGATAGCCTTAACGAGCAGAGATAAGAGTAAGGATGACCCCATACCAATGTGCGGGGTGCCATATTTTTCTGTGGATGGTTATATCTCAAAACTGATAAAGGCAGGACATAAGGTGGCGATATGCGAGCAGGTAGAGGACTTGAAGCAGGAAAAAGGAATAATCCAGATAGAGGTTACTAAGGTTATAACGCCTGGCACGCATATACCGGACCAGCCGAAGGAAAACGCATATATAATGAGTATTTTCCCTCATCAGAACATAACAGGCATAACAGTTGCAGACCTCTCTACAGGCGAATTTACGGTTTATGAAACAGACAAATTAATAGAAGACGAAATAAACAGGTATGAGCCAAGGGAAATACTTTGTCCAGCCAGTATGAAAGATAATCTTCATTACAGTGAGGTTTTTCAAGGGCTTTATGTTACATACTACGATGACTGGTATTTTGACTATACGGAATCATATAAGGCATTACTCAAGCATTTTAAGGTTTCTTCACTTAGCGGCTATGGCTTTAGCGGCATGAATACAGCAATTCAGGCAGCAGGTGCGCTCATAAGCTATCTTGAAGATTCGCAGAAGATACTCACCTTTAAGAAGATTTCTGTTTTAAGCCAGACATCATACATGTTTCTTGATTCAGCAACAAAGAGAAACCTCGAACTCATCCATAATCTAAAAGCCGATCAGAAGAATAATGCAACTGAAGGCTCTCTGCTATGGGTTCTGGATGAGACCTTAACGCCCATGGGCGGCAGGTTTATGAGAAATGCAATTACAAAGCCATTGCTGTCTTTGCCGGAGATAATAAAAAGGCATGATGCAGTTGAGGCGATTATTGAGGATTATGAACTAACCGAAGAATTGAGAACAACCCTCAGAAAGATACAAGACATTGAGCGGCTCGCTTCAAAAATCATCTCAAAATCTGCAGTGCCAAGAGATATTGTAGTCCTAAAAAATTCTGTGGAGTATTTTCCGGGAATAAAAAAACTCCTGCTATCTTCAAAAAACCGGTATATAAGGGAAATAGGCTCCGGTATATCAGAGCTTGGCGATATGAAGAATTTAATAGAGTTTGGTATTGTAGAAAACCCGTCTGTCAATCCAAAGGACGGAGGGATAATCAGGAAGGGATACAATAAAGATGTGGACGAACTCAGAAATATTTCCTCAAGCGGCAAAGATTTTATAGCAAAGCTTGAGGCAGAAGAGAGGCAGAGAACCGGAATCCAGTCTTTAAAGGTCGGTTTCAATAAGGTATTCGGGTATTATATAGAGATAACAAAATCAAATCTTCATCTTGTGCCAAATGATTACATAAGAAAACAGACACTTACAAACTGCGAGAGGTTTATAACTCAAGACCTGAAGGAATACGAGACAAAGGTTCTTGGCGCAGAGGAAAGGCTTAAGGAACTTCAACATGCCATATTTATGAATATCCTTGAAAAACTTCAGACATATACAGATAAACTCCTTGATACATCTGCCAATATAGCCGTAATAGATTTTCTCCTTTCTTTATCAATTGTAGCTAAAAGATATGATTATGCAAAACCGGTTATTTCAGATGACAGTTTAATAGAAATTGCAGATGGAAGACATCCGGTCATTGAAAGGTTTTTTGGAGTCCCGAGCACTCAACGCATTGAGTGCTCGATGGACGAAAAGTTTATACCGAATAACGCAATTATGGATTGTAAAGATAATATGCTTTTGATTATCACAGGACCTCATATGGCCGGCAAATCCACATACATGCGGCAGATAGCATTGATTGTGCTAATGGCACAGATAGGCTCTTTTGTTCCTGCAGAGAGCGCAAAAATAGGCATTGTCGACAGGATATTCACCTCTGCCCCAAAAAATCGCAGATTTTTTGGGGGCCCCTGCATAGGCGCTTCGGACTATATCACCAGAGGGCAGAGTACATTTATGGTAGAGATGATAGAAACCGCAAATATTCTGAATAATGCAACCCAAAGGAGTCTTATACTTCTTGATGAGGTAGGCAGGGGAACAAGCACTTTTGACGGCATAAGCATAGCATGGGCGGTTGCAGAGCATCTTGTAAACACGGTGAAGGCTCGCACATTATTTGTAACCCATTATAATGAGCTTGCAAATCTTTCCTTCAATCTAGACGGCGTTAAAAATTACAATGTGGTGGTCAGGGAATGGGGCGGTGAAGTCATATTTCTGAGAAAAGTAGAAAAGGGGCCTGCTGACAGAAGCTATGGCATTCAGGTTGCCCGGCTTGCAGGCCTGCCTGATAATGTGATAGAAGGCGCAAAGACTGTTCTTGATAAGCTCGAAAAAAGGGAGGTCAATATCTTGATTCCGCGTGCTGCGCAGATGGACCTTTTCTTTGCAGGCGACCCGATTACACATGAGTTGTTGAGCCTTGATATTGAAAATCTTACGCCGCAAAAGGCGTTGAAGAAGCTTGCGGAATTAAGGAAAAAGGCAGAAGGCGAGGCATGAAAAACTTCATTACCAACACCGGCTCAAAAAACTTAAAAAAGCGGCTTATAGAGTTGATTCAGAGGAGCGATGAGTTGAAGTTTTTGGTCGGCTTCTTTTATTTCTCAGGCATTAGAGAGTTATACGAAGGGTTAAAAGACAATCCTGATGTAAGCATCAAAGTGCTTGTAGGATTAAATGTTAATAGAACAAATTTCGGGCTTTTTGAATTTGCCGATGGGGATAAGCAATTATCCGATGAGGAAAGGTGTTATAAGTGGCTCTTTCTCAGATTGAGTGGGTAACATATTAGGAATCCTCCCCTTTAGAAGGGGAGGTTAGGAGGGGTTTTATAACAGAG
>DBNT01000148.1 GCA_002299835.1 Nitrospiraceae bacterium UBA665
CACTCAATCTGAGAAAGAGCCTCTAATTCTTTGTTCCACTTCTTTGATAAGCCAGTCAGGAGTAGATGCGCCTGCAGTTATACCTACTTTATGGACATTTAAAAACCACTTTTCATCAATTTCTGAAGCGGTCTCTATATGGCATACTGAAACAGAAAGAGATCTGCATAAATGGGCAAGTTGTGTTGTGTTAGCGCTGTTTTTGCCGCCTACCACTATCATGAGGTCCACCTTCTTTGCCATCTCTTTAGTCTCTTTAAGTCTCAAGGCAGTAGAATTGCATATAGTATTAAACACCTTCAGTTCTTTTACCTGCTCTACAGCATCTGAAACAAATCTCTTTAATACGCTGACAGGCTGTGTAGTCTGCACCACAATGCCAACCCTGCTTTTAAGTTTCGGCAATGCATCATCCTTGCCGACCACTACTACATCATTTCTGCAGTAACTCATCAGCCCCTTAACCTCAGGATGGTCCTTGTCACCTATAATAAGCACCTGATACCCCTTTTCTTTCAGAAACTTAGCATATTGCTGGGCCTTTTTTACAAACGGGCAAGTAGCATCTACTATATCATAATTCTTACCTGCCAAACGTTCAGATATTTCAAGCGGCACCCCGTGAGTTCTTATTATAAGAGTTTCTATTTTAGCATCATCAATATCTTCTGTAGGCAGCACGCCTTCTGACTTCAGCTTTTCTATTACCTGGGGATTATGTATTATTGGTCCGAGCGTAAAAACACTATCGCCCCTTTTTGCTGATTCAAAGGCCATATCCACTGCCCTTTTAACTCCAAAACAGAAACCCGCCCGTTTGGCAGTGATTATTTTTATGCTGTTATGGCGCATGTAATTCAATTAAAATATAGGATACAGGATTGAACAGGTAATAGGCAATAGGTTATAGGTTATAGGAATATTCATTTTTACCTATTACTTATTACCTCCAATGCCTTTTTTAGAACATCTTCGAGATCTAAATCAGTAGTATCTATATAAATGGCGTCATCAGCCCTTTTAAGCGGAGCAATATCCCTGCTCTGGTCCCTTATATCTCTCTCCCTCACATCTTTTAATGCCTCTTCCATTGTTATATCCATACCTTTTTCCTTTAACTGCAAGCATCTTCTTTTTGCCCTGCCTTCTTCGGAGGCATCAAGGAAAAATTTTTTCCATGCATCGGGAAAAACCACTGTTGTCATGTCTCTGCCTTCAGCAACAATGTCATTATGAACGGCAGCATCACGCTGCAAATCAAGGAGAAAGTCCCTTACCGCCTTCCTTGCCGAAAATACAGAGGCATAATGTCCTGCCTCTGTTGTCCTTATGGCATCTGAGACATCTTCGCCCAAAAGCAGTGACGAGTTATCAGTAACAAGTAACGAGCTTGTGGAATTTTCTTTTTTAATACTCGTGACGGCCGACTTGTTACTGTCTTTTAGCGAGGGGTCTCTGATAAACACCCTGTTATCCTTAAAAATTACGCTTAATCCTTCCAATGCTTTTTCGATCTCATCATCGGCGCTGTTTTCGTGAAGGCCCTTTCTTCTTAAGTGCAATGCCGTGGCACGATAAAGCGCGCCTGTGTCAAGGAACTGAAAGCCCAATTTTTCAGCTATAAGCTTCGATATTGTGCTCTTTCCTGCGCCTGAAGGTCCGTCTATGGCGATTACCCTGTTCATAATAGATAAGAGATATTTTAACTTAAATTTAACGATTTATGTAATGCAGGGAATGCTTCGGCTATCCTCGGCCAAGTCCCTGCGCTTAAAAAATGTTTTAATTTCTCATTAAAATTTGATAGACTGAATAACGGCCGGCGCAACTGCGAAGACTTATTGCAACAACGGATTATGAGGGCATGATTTATATCACACGCTTTTCTATCTGATTTGACAATAAAACTTTAACAATGTATCCTTATTGTAAGGAGATAGGGATATGCTTGCAAAGAAAACATCGAAGAATCAATTGACGCTTCCGAAGGAAATAGTCAAATCATTCCCCGACACTGAATATTTTGACATTTCCATTAAAAACAGGAAGATAATTCTTCAGCCTGTACGGATAACCACTTTGGACACAACGCTTGAAGGCATAAGGGACAAGATAGAAAAGCTTGGTATTACAGGAAAAGATGTTGCGGATGCAATTAAATGGGCAAGGAAAAAGAAAAAATAAAAAGAGTTGTCCTCGATACTAACATTCTAATTTCCGCCCTGATCTTCAGAAGAGAGGTCTCAAGGTTAGCTGAGTTTTGGAAAAGCGGCAAAATAGTTCCGCTGATCTCTAAGGCAACCTTTAAAGAATTTAAGGATGTCCTTGCGTATCCGAAATTTTCCCTGCTTTTTACACCTCACATAGTCTTTCTTCTTTGTTCTGCGTTTGACATTGTATGCTGCGGTTGCCTCGGCCACCTGCAGCCTTTGCTCTTTTGCCTCCGGTTCATGTCAACATCAATATTGATGTATTAGGATAATTACAAAAATCCTATCAAAAAACCTTCAGCGTGTTATCCTCTTTAATTCTTCAAAAAATCCCGGGAATGATATATCTACGCAGGATGAGTTATTAATAGTTGTTATGCCTTCTGCCACAAGTGAAGCAATTGCGAGGGACATGGCAATCCTGTGGTCATTATAGCTTTCTACAACATTGCCTTTCGGAGAAACCTTGCCTTTAATTGCAATGCCATCAGGATATTCCTCAAGCTCAACGTCTAATTTTTTCAGTTCCGTTGCCATAGCCTTTATCCTGTCAGATTCCTTTACCCTTAACTCCTCTGCGCCTCTTATCTCGGTAATTCCATCTGCCTGTGTCGCTAAAACACAGAGTATCGGGAATTCATCTATCAAGGAAGGCATGATATCACCGCTGATTTTAATTGCCTTTAAACTGCCTGTGTTTTTGCAATAAATGTCCGCCACAGGCTCGCCTGATACATCTCTCATATTTTCAATTCTTATATCTCCGCCCATGTCTTTTATCACATCGAGCAAACCTGTTCTTGTTGAATTTACACAAACATTTTTGATGAGGACTTCTGAATCAGGGACTATCAAAGCGCCGACAATGAGAAATGCAGCAGATGAGAAATCAGATGGAACTGTTATATCAATTGGATTCAATCCCTTGACCCTTGACCCTTCACCCTTCACCTTTATTGTGAGGCCTTTAACCTCGATCTCTGCGCCCATTGACCTGAGCATCCTTTCTGTATGGTCCCTGGATTTCTGCGGCTCCGTGATAATGGTTGTGCCGTCTGCATACAGCCCCGCCAGTATCAAACAAGACTTCACCTGTGCCGATGCTACAGGCATGTTGTAATTTATCGCCTTAAGTTTTTTGCCTTTAATTGCCATTGGCAGATACTTATCATTATCTCTTGCTGAAATTTCTGCACCCATTTCCCTAAGAGGCTTTATAACCCTTGCCATGGGTCTCTGCTTTAAGGAATCGTCTCCTGTAAGAACAGATAAAAATGGATTCCCTGAGAGTATCCCTGATATAAGCCTCACAGTTGTTCCTGAATTTCCGCAGTCTATAATATCAAACGGCTCTCTTAAGCCGTATAAGTCTTTACCGATGATTATGAGTTCGCCAGAAAATCCCCCCTCACCCCCCTTTACTAAAGGGGGGATTATTTTTTCTATTATTTCAACTCCTGCCATCCTCATCGCATTCATAGTGCTTACAGGGTCTTCTGCCATAAGAAAATTTTTAATAATGCTTTTGCCATCTGCAATTGATGCAAACATCACTGCCCTGTGGGAAATGGATTTGTCAGGAGGCGGGGTTATCTCGCCTTTCAGGGATTTTGCTTTTGCTAATTCTATGGTTTTCATTTTATTTTTTTTCTTAATCCCTGCGCTTTAAGAAACTCTTCTTCAATGCTACGGGCATCTGACATCTCAAGCAGTTTTTCCATTTTATCGAGATTTTCTCTGAAAACGCCAAGTAATTTAATAAGATTATCTTTATTAAATATTGATATGTCCCTCCACATTTCCGGTGAACTCAGGGCAATCCTTGTGGTATCCTTAAATCCCTGACCTGCATATTCTATATATTTAGAATTAACATCTCCTACTGTATTTACAATGGCATATGCAACTACATGCGGGAAATGACTGACTACTGCGTATATCTCATCGTGCTTAAAAGGGTCTATTAACTCTACCCTTGCATCAAAAATCTCCCATATTGTCATAATGTTCTTTACAGCATCCATATCTGAATTTTCAGTAGGCGTAACAATACACCTTGCATTGTTGAATAGATCAGCCCTTGCATCATCAATGCCTGATTTGTCGCTGCCTGCTATAGGATGTGAGCCTATGTAATAAACCCCATCCGGCATTAACTCCTCTATCTCATAGACTAATCCGCCCTTCACGCTTCCGACATCGGTTACAATAACTCCTTTTTTAAAAGAAGTTCTAACTGCTTTGATAATGTCTTTAAATACACCGACCGGTGTAGCCAGAAGTATAAGGTCTGAACTCTCGCATGCCCTGGTAGCATTGAGGCTATAATTGTCAATTATGCCTTTGTCTTTCGCCCTTTTTAAATTATCCTCTCTTCTGCCATAACCATATATGGTTTTACACAACCCGTTTTCCCTTAATGCAAGAGCAAAAGACGCGCCTAAAAGACCAACGCCGATGATGGATACCTTATTAAAAAATATTTTTTTCACTATTCACTATCCACTTTTCACTGTCTTTGCCCTAATCCGTAAAGAAACATTTGCATGCTTCGACAAGCTCAGCATGCAGAGCAGGTGTGGTTGAAAAGCCTTTAGCGGCGATACCCTAGAGCCGAACCGTCAAACCGTTTAAGGGCAACTTCAGT
>DBNT01000142.1 GCA_002299835.1 Nitrospiraceae bacterium UBA665
CTTGAAGGGCAACTTCAGTATCACCTTTTACATGTTACAAAAAAACAGGCATCTAAATAATCTTATCGCATCGCTAAAAGGCTTTGAAGCCATGCCTGCTTTGTTTGATTACGGATTATGGTTAACTTATTGTAACATATCTAAAGTTTTTTAAGACTTTTCTTGCTCCTCCAAATGTCAATCCACAAATAAAGATGATGACCTCCGGATATTAGAGATGTGACTATTACTGCTATTTCAAAAGGCATTAATGTAAATCTATAGTCAACAATATTTATGATAAGAATTATCGGAATAAATATCTCCTGACATAGAGTTGCTATCTTTCCTGGTATAGATACTCTGGGCGTAAACTGTTTTTTAAAAAGAAAGGTTATAAGGGCAATAATGCCTAAAAGAACATCCTGCCCTACTACAGCAATTAATACCCAGTGCGACATAGTGTGATTTAAATGTCCAAAAAACACTGCTAAAAAAGATGAAACTATAAATATTCTGTCTGCTACAGGGTCTAAAATCTTCCCGAGTCTACTCTCCATTCCATGATTTTTAGCTATGTAGCCATCTATAAAGTCACTTATTGCTGCAAGCAGAAATACAGCAAGCGCCCATTTCAAATATCCATTCCATACTAAGGCAAAAAACAAAACTGCCATAGGTATTCTTAACAGACTGATCTTTGCGGGGATTGTCAATGCATTAGTCATAGCTTATTCACAGTATCTCTAATTCTGAAAAGAAATATTTTATCTCAAATGCAGCGGTTTCAGGGGCATCAGAACCGTGCACAGCGTTTCTTTCTATGTTCTCTGCAAAGTCCTTTCTTATTGTTTCAGGCTCTGCATTTGCAGGGTTTGTTGCTCCCATAATCTCCCTGTTTTTTGCAATGGCGTTTTCTCCTTCTAAAACCATAACCACTATCGGCCCTTCAGACATGAAATTCGTAAGGCTGTCGTAAAATGGTCTGTCCTTATGAACAATATAAAAACCCTTTGCCTCTTCCTTTGTCATCCAGATTTTCTTCATTGCAGCAATCCTCAAGCCGTTCTTTTCAAACCTGCTTATAATTTCTCCGATAATATTTTTCTTTACAGCATCGGGTTTAATTATTGATAAAGTCCTCTCCATCAAAATCCTCCTTTATAAATTTAACTTTTCTACCAGCGATTTCACTGCTGCCACAGACCTTTCAAAATCAGCCCTCTCCTGCCTGTTCAACTTTAGTTCTATAATATTTTTTATGCCGCCAAAGCCGAGTATCACAGGCACACCTATATAAACTCCGTTAACTCCATATTCGCCGTTTAAATGCACAGAACATGGCAACATTCTTTTTTCATCGAACAAAACTGCCTTTACCATCTGATATGTCGCAGCAGCAGGTGCATAGTATGCACTTGCTATTTTTAAAAGCGCAACAATCTCTGCACCTCCGTGTCTTGTCCTTTCTACAAGTGCGTCAATCCTGTCTTTGCTAATAAGCTCTGTAATGGGTACACCTTTTACTGTCGTAAACCTCGGCATCGGAACCATAATGTCGCCATGACCTCCAAGAACAAGTGCTTCAACATCTTCTGGAGATACACCCATCTCCCATGCAACAAATGTCCTAAACCTTGCGGAATCAAGTATCCCGCCCATTCCGACAACTCTGCTGGGAACAAAGCCCGATACCTTCATGCTCACCTGAGCCATAACATCCATTGGATTTGTGACAACTATTATCACTGCATTGGGAGAAATCTTTGTTGTATTTTCAACTACATCCGACACAACCTTTGCATTGGCATGTAAAAGGTCATCTCTGCTCATTCCTGGTTTTCTCGGAAATCCTGCTGTAATAACTATCACATCTGAGTTTTCTGTATAGGAATAATCATTTGTGCCCATGATAGAAGATGAAGACCCCCATAGAGGACACGCCTCCGAAAGATCAAGAGCCTTTCCCTGCGGAATGCCGTCTGCAATATCAAAAAGCACTACATCTGCAATCCCTGACTGGACAATCATTTGTGCAAGGGATGCACCCACATTCCCGGCGCCTATTATTGAAACCTTTTTCTTCATATTCCTCCTATCCGCACATGCTGAACGGCGCCGATATATTTATCCTTAAATAGCCGTCTTCCTTGCGGACCTTATACTTTGCGTTGCATAAACTAATATACATCTCAAATTTCTTTAAGTCATCAGAGACATCGTCCAGATATATGGTCACATCCTCATAAACAGTGCATAAGCCTTCAAAATGTCTTTTGAATTCTCTTATATGCTCCGGATGCCTTAATCCCCTTATATCAATAAGCATTCTAAATTACCTAAACTCTGATAAGGTTTTATTCAGCGACTCTATATTTTCCGCATTAAAAATCCTTGCAGACGATTCTATTCTCTTAATAAGCCCTGATAGGACTTTGCCGGGTCCGGCTTCAATGAAAGTGTCTGTGCCGGATGCAAAAATAGTCTTTATGCAATCCTCCCATAAAACCGGACGGCTCAACTGCAGCACAAGGGACTTTCTTATTTCCTCAGCTTTTGATATAAACTTTGCATCCACATTATTTGCAAACGCTATATGAGAATCTCTTATCTCCACTTCTTTCAATACATCTTCAAATCTCCTGCCCGCATCCTCCATCAGCCTACAATGTGATGGAACACTCACTGCAAGTGGAATCGCCCTTTTAGCGCCTTTTTCTTTAGCTATTTTCATTGCCTCTTCAACCGCTGCCTTTTCGCCTGAAATAACAATCTGACCCGGACAATTATAATTTGCAGCAGAGACATAATGAGGCAGTGACGGGTAACGGGTGACGAGTGACTGGTTATAAGATACTTCGCTGCAAATTTCATCTACAACCTCTCTATCTAGTCCTAATATTGCCGCCATAAGCCCTTTGCCCTCCGGCACTGCCTCCTGCATTATCCTTCCCCTGATTTCTGTTATCCTTACAGCATCCTTGAATGATATGCTCCCTGCTGCAACAAGGGCAGCATACTCACCGAGACTGTGGCCTGCAACAGCAGAAGGGGTAATATTTTTCAGAGTTAATGCCTTGTATGCTACAATGCTTGCAACAAGCAAGCAGGGCTGTGTCCTGAATGTCTTATTCATCTCTTCAGCAGGGCCATTGAAACTCAAATCAGCAACATCATAACCAAGGACCTCTGATGCCTCCTCATAGAGTCTTTTTACCTCGTCAAAATTGTCGTAGAGGTCTTTGCCCATTCCCACACTCTGGGAACCCTGACCTGGAAAGACAAAGGCTATTTTCATTATTGCTTTGCCTCTTTAAGCTTCTTGATCAGGAGCGGCACAACCTCATAGACATCGCCGACTATGCCGTAGGTTGCAACATTGAATATGGGCGCTTCTATATTTTTATTTATTGCAATAATAATATCCGATGACTGCATGCCAACGAGATGCTGCACAGCTCCCGATATGCCGCATGCAATGTATATCCTGGGGCAGACCGTTTTTCCTGTCTGTCCTACCTGATGGCTGTATGGAATCCATCCCTCATCAACAGCAGCCCTCGATGCACCTACTGCTCCGCCAAGCGCTTCTGCAAGCTCTTGAAGCATCTTAAAACCCTTTGCATCGCCGATACCTCTTCCTCCCGAAACAATTACCTCAGCCTCCTGCAAATTGATCATGCATTCAGAAATCTCTTTTACCGTCTCAAGCACTTTAGTCCTGCTTGTGATATTATCTACTGATACAGAAATAATCTCGCCATTTCTGTCTGCATTATATTCGCCGCGCTTCATCACCCTCGGCCTCACTGTTGCTATCTGGGGTCTGTGATTCGGACAGAGTATGGTAGCCATTATGTTTCCGCCAAAGGCAGGCCTTATCTGCAAAAGATTTCCCGAATCCCTGTCTATTTCCAATGCTGTGCAATCCGCAGTGAGCCCTGTCCTTACCTTTGCAGCAACCCTCGGAATAAATGAACGGCCGATAGACGTAGCACCTGCAAGAACTATTTCGGGCTTGTGCTCATTTATCAGTCTGGTTAAAAGCATGGAATAAGGCTCGTCATTAAACTTCTCAAACATGGGGTCATTGCAGTGATAAACCCTGTCAGCGCCCCATTTAATAAGCTCCTTTGCCGCATCTTCTGTAGAGCCGAATAAAACAGCAGAAAGTTCGGTCTTTAATTCATCAGCAAGCCTCCTTCCTGCTCCAAGAAGTTCGTAAGCCACAGAACTGACAGCGCCATCACGCTGCTCTGCAAATACCCATACGCCTTTGTAATCAGAAATATCAGCCTTCTGAACATCTCCTTCTTCCATTATCTCTATTATTGCGCCTTCAGGACACACACTTATACATGCCTTGCAGAACTGGCAATATTCATTGATGAATGCCTTTCCCTCCTGCATCACTATTGCGGTAAATGGACATGAATCAATACACTGCTCGCATCCTGTGCACTTCTCTATATTGACAACTATACGCATTTTAGACTCCTTAACTCTTTAATAAGGGTATCCACCTGTTCTTCTATGCCCCCCTGTAGCACCTTTCTATCAGCCTTTGACTGCGGCGCAAATATATTCTTGACCTGCGTTGGAGAGCCTTTCAGTCCGACATTCTCCGGCTCGGCGCCAATTGCATTTAAATCCATCTTTGTGATTACTGCCTTTTTGGCTGCCATTTTTCCTTTGAGAGACGGAAGCCTCGGGGTGTTGAGTTCTTTGACAACAGTCAGCAAGACCGGAAGCGGCGATTCAACAATATCGTATCCTTCATCCATGAGCCTCTGAACCTTTATGGATTTATCGCTAATATTCTCAATCTTTCTAATGTATGCTATGTGTGGGATGTTCAGAAATTCCGCAACCTCAGGGCCGACCTGTGCAGTGTCTCCGTCTATTGCCTGTTTTCCGCAGAGGATTATGTCGTATCCAAGCTTTTCAATAGCCTTATAAAGGGCGTATGATGTTGCCCATGTATCGGCGCCTGCAAAAGCCCTGTCAGAGATAAGCCGCACATCATCAGCACCCATTGCTATCGCATCTCTAAGGGCGTCTTCAGCCTGCGGAGGTCCCATTGTTATTACAGTAACCTTTGCTCCTGTCTTTTCCTTTATCTGAATCGCTGCTTCAATGGCGTGCAAATCATATGGATTTATAATGCTCGGCACTCCTTCTCTTATGAGGGTATTTGTCTCAGGGTTTATCCTGACCTCTGCTGTGTCAGGAACCTGTTTTATGCAGACAATAATATTCACGGAATATCCTCCCTTTTCGGTGATATAAGCTTGAAATTATACCTTTTATGAATTTTTTGTTTCAAGCACAACTGTCGCTACAGCGTAATTTCGCTCATGTGTCAAGGTGAGATGAATAATAAAGTGAGAAGTGAGAAGCGGGAAGTGAGAAGTATGAATCTTTATAAAAGGTTTACCTGATGGATGGTTTAGTATCTCAATATTTTTAAAATTACCAATCTTTATAAGTCTGTCTTCTGAGGATATTGCCTTAATGACCGCCTCTTTAGCAGCAAACCTGACTGCAAGATGAGGGAAAGGGTCTTTCTTTTTACAGCAGTAAGCGATTTCATTTTCAGTAAATATCCTCTTTAGAAATTGCTCTCCCCATTTCTCAACCGCATCCTTAATTCTCTTTATCTCAACAATATCAGTTCCGACGCCGTAAATCATCCATTAGCTCCATGTATAATTTTACATCATTTATCCATTATAGAAATGGGCGGGCTTCTCACGATGAGGATATTTTTTGTAGCCACATGAGTATAAATCATAGTCGTCTGGAGATTCCTATGCCCGAGCAATTCCTGAATTGTCCTGATATCATATCCGTTTTCGAGCAGATGCGTTGCAAAACTGTGACGCAATGTATGTATTGATGCCTGCTTGATAATTCCCGATTCTGTTGCCCGAAAGATAATAATCATACAACATTAGCGCTGCTTCAGCCTGTTTTACCTGCCAGTCTTCATGATTTTTTGCAAAATGCTTAAAAAAATCTTCTTTCTGCCTGTTAGTTAAAAGGTCGGAAAGTGATTGGTTTACAAAAGCATAGCAGGAAGAAACCCATCTCGCATAATAAGGAACATACTTCTCATTAACCGCTAATTTGGATATAAGATAACCCTTAAATTCATCTAAAATATTATCATTCATAAATTATCCAGAATACGCATATTAATAAATATTTATCATTATACCGAATTATAGCAGCCCGTGCAAGAGAAAATGTCTGTTTCCATTAGCTTTTTGCCTGCATTTTGCTTGACAAGGAATGGATTGTAATACAAAATATTTCTAAATGCAGAATAAAGATAAAAATGAATGTTAACGTAAAAAAGCAAAAAAAGGAGGCAATATGAACAGGCTAAAAGTTACCGGACTATCTCTCATGTTTCTTGGCGTAATTGCTTTACTAATAAACGGTTGTGCCACCACTCCATCAACACCCGTTGATCCGAGAATGTTCGGATATAACACTAGTTTTAATGTTGTTGTTAATTCGTTTGCCGCTTCCGACACCTCTTTAAAAGGGAAAAATTTTTTTATTATATCTGGCATGCAAACTGTCAGCGATAATGATTTAGAATTTCTATCGGTTGCCAGATATGTCGAGAATGCGTTGGCCAAAAAAGGATATGTACGTGCAAACGACCTAAGAAACGCCGATATACTTATCCGTTTGGGATATGGGATAGAAACCCGCGGACAACATCGGATACCGTAGTAACGTCTCATGGTTATAGTTATCCCGTGGGTTGGATGTGGTTTACCGTGCCTCCTCAAGCTCAAACTGTTAAAACAACTACTTACATGAGAAATTTAATACTGGAAGCTTATGACCTGAGAGATAAGGAGCGCAAATCTCAACTTTGGAAAACTACCGTAAAAAGCGAAGGGAGCTCATCTGATTTGAATCGTGTCCTCGCGTATATGATTGCAGCTACATCTGAATATTTTGGCTCAAGCACAGGAAAGCAGATGAATTTAACTATTAACGGGAGAGTCCCAAGAGTACTGGATATTTGGAAATAAATAAATGAAGAAGTTAACAAGTGCAATTCAGCCGATCACTACGCTCCGGCTGATTTCTTCGTTATGCTTTAATAATGCAATAATAAAATATGTAACAGCAAAATGATAATATCCTATTAGAGCAAAATAGAAATGTTCTATTTTATGCTGTGTCTTACTGATAGTGTCATTCCCGCTTGTCGGGAATCCTTCTTTAAAAAGGATGCTGGACAAGCCAGCATGACAGGCATGATTAAAATAAAATGCTGCATAAAACTTAACTTTAAGGCTTTTTTTAGGACATTTCTATTTTGCCTTGACAATACAATAATAAAATATTGACAGGTCTGAATATAAATTGTACAATTAGTTTATGGAAATTGTAGCGGATGCAAGCACATTTCTTGCTGTTGTCCTCAATGAAAGTGACCGTGATTGGATTATCCAAAAAACCATTGGGAAGGGTATTGTTTCTCCTGAAGTTTTGCCCTATGAGATTGGCAATGCATTAATCGCCGTGAAAAGAAAAGGACGGCTCAATGACCGAGAAGCTCTTCGGGCGTTTGACTTATACCAGCGAATAGCTGTTAGATTAGTTTTGGTAAAGATTCATGACGCGATGAAAATTGCTCTGCGGTTTAATATATACGCTTATGATGCCTACTATCTGCAGTGCTGTATAGAAAACAAATTACCCCTCATCAGCCTTGATGACCGCATGTGTGATATCGCAGGAAATCTTGGAATAAAGGTGGTGGAATAAATTATGAAGATTTATACATATTCACAGGCCCGTGAGAAACTGGCTGACATTCTTGAAGAGTCCAAAAACGAAGAGATTGTCATTCGTCGCCGCAAGGGCGATATGTTTACGATTTTGCCAAAAACACCCTCTCGCCGTTCTCCCTTTGATGTGGCAGGCTTGAGCAAAAAGATTACTCGCAAAGAAATATTAGAGGCAATACGCGAATCGAGAGAAAGGGCATAACAATCTACTCGTGCGGATGGCAGATAGCCACCGCACAGTTTAAGCGTTAGACCATAAAAATGATAAAATAATGATAAAATAAAGTATGGAATTTGAATGGGATCCAGATAAGTCCAAAGCGAATCTAAAGAAACACGGCATCTCTTTTCATGAGGCGGCAACAGTATTTGGTGATCCACTGGCGATAACCTTCAACATTGGCTATGTTACAGCAAAATAGAAATGTCCTAAAAACAAATATAGAAACAGCCTCAATGCGGTTCTTTAAAATAACTACAATCTGTCATGCTGGACTTCGGCGTGAGCTCAGTCGAACGCTTGTCCAGCATCCTTTTTAAAGAAGGATTCCCGACAAGCGGGAATGACATGGACATTAAGGCAGCAGCATAAAATAGGACATTTCTATTTTGCCTTGACATGGTGTGGCATTGACACATCCATAATTAACACGCATACTACACGTATACAGAAAGGAGGACTTCAATGCAAAAAAAGTTGACCATAACTATAGATGAGGAAGTTTATGAAGGTCTTCATAAGACCATTGGCCCCCGCAAGATTAGCAAATTTGTTGAAGGATTGGTTCGACATCACGTAGTCCGCCCAAATCTGGAATTGGCATACTCCCAAATGTCAAAAGACAAAAAGAGAGAAGCAGAAGCATTGGAGTGGGCAGAAATAACTTTTAAGGACATATCGCATGAAAAGAAGTGAGGTCTGGTGGGTTAATTTTGATCCTTCCATCGGCGGAGAAATTAGGAAAAAACGTCCTGCCGTAATCGTTAGCAATGACGCATCAAATAAATTCCTCAATCGAGTTCAAGTTGTTCCCCTAACAAGCAAGACAGATCGTTTGTATCCCAGCGAGGCGCTTGTCATTTTTGACGGCAAAGAAAGCAAAGCCATGGCCGATCAACTGACTACTGTAAGCAAATTGAGACTTTTTAACCGTGCCAGCATACTTTCAGAAGAAGATATGCTAAAGATTGATGAGGCAATTAAAATACAATTAGATATTTATTAAAGAGGAAGCACAGAGGCTAATCTTTCTGTGGTTTTGGCATTAGTAATATTGGTTGCATTAATATTGGTTACATTGAGTTAAGGATAAAGGCAATCGGCTATAAAAAATTTTCCTAAAATGTTAAAACGAGACAGTAAATAGTGGCATCGTCCATTAAAAATGAAGGGCATATATGAGCCTAACAAATCAATTCACCGAATCGGCAGAAACGACTCCTGCCTCTCGGTGAGTTCCATCGTTATGTGCTATCAAGCATCTATTAAGATTTTGAGGAGGTGAAAAAAATGAAGCTCATTAAATTAATGTTATTTTTGATGTGCTGGGTGTTTTTTACTGGCGCTGTCCTTGCTCAAGAAGAGCTAAAGTTGTTGCCAGATGATCCGCTTTACCAAGCAAAACGACAAACGGAGACGGCCAAATTAAACGCCAGCATTGACCCGCTAGAAAAGGCAACCCTTCATACGGGACATGCCAGGGAGAGATTGGCAGAGGCTCAGGCGATGGTTTCTAAGGGTAAGCATGAGTTTGTAGGTGATTTAGTAAGGGATTACGAAACATCTATAAACGGGGCCATGAATGAAATCAACAGGGCACAGGCACAGGGAAGAGATGTAAGTAAAGCTCTGTCGGCTGTTGAAAGATCTACCACGAAACATACTGAGGTCTTGAGCAACTTGCTTGGTAAAGTACCCGAAGAAGCCCGACCAGCGATCCAGCGCGCCATAGAAGTCTCCCAACGCGGAAGAAACACCGCCCTTGATAGGTTAGAAAGGATTCAAAGAGGCGAGATTCCTGCTGGGAAACCAGAAGGGATTGAACGTCCGGAGAGACCTGAACGGCCAGAAAGGATGGAAAAACCAGGAAGACCAGCTATACCGGGAGGCATTGATACGCCAGGAGGATTTGGTGTCCCCGGTGGTGGAAGGCCGGGTGGCGGTCCGCCTGGGGGCAAGGGAAGGTAAGCATAGCAGTATCGGGTGTGCTAAAAAATTTAAAGTAATATGTGTTCAGATTTTAACAAGCCCATC
>DBNT01000169.1 GCA_002299835.1 Nitrospiraceae bacterium UBA665
GGCTTTGAAGCCATGCCTGCTCTGCTTGATTACGGATTATGGATACGTCGAGTGGAAATAATGAGTAAATATTTCAAAGCGATAGTTTTAGAACATACTGCTTTAAATAAACATTTTAGACTATTAACCATTGACGCAGGACGCTTAACGAACAACGCTCCGCACATTCCTCTGCCCGGTCAATTCTATATGCTTCAGGCAGGGAATGGCTGCGACCCTCTTTTAAAAAGACCTTTCAGTATATTTAGCCATGAAAATGGCGCGCTCAAATTTCTTTACAGAATAAGGGGCAAAGGGACACTATCGCTTTCGCACCTTAAAAACGGAGATATTATTAATGCAATCGGACCTCTTGGGAACAGTTATCCGGAACCTAATGATGATTTTATAACAGTTGCAGGGGGAATAGGAATTGCATCTCTGTTTCCACTTCTTGAAAAATATAAAAAAAGGGCATATCTTTTCTACGGAGCAAGAAACAGGGAAGAATTGGTGATGTTAAATGAAGCAAAGGCATTATCAAAAGAAATATTTATAACTACAGACGATGGCTCGGAGGGACAGAAAGGATTGGTAACGGATTTATTGAAGAATTTTTTTGACGCATCACGCATTACTCATCACGCATCACGCATATACGCCTGCGGTCCAACACCGATGCTTAAAGAACTCTATCGCATTATAAAATCCCAAATCCCAAATCCCAAATCCCAAATTATTAAGTGTTATGTATCTTTGGAAGAACATATGGCATGTGGTGTCGGAGCGTGTCTTGGATGCGTTGTTAAGGTTAGAAGTCAGAACCAGAACATCAAAAGATTTTGGTGTTCGGCCGAGCACTCACGAAGTGAGTGCTCTGGGACAGAGGACTGGACATATAAGCGTGTTTGCAAGGAAGGACCGGTATTTAATTTAGAGGAGATTGTTTGGACATAAATTGAGCGATTTATTGCATTTTAAGAGTAATAATCGCTTAATTTAGATTGGAGTAATGGAGTAATGCAGAAGACAGAACACAGAAAAATAAATCTTTCAGTAGATATAGCTGGATTAAAACTCAAAAATCCTGTAATGACGGCATCTGGCACATTCGGATACGGAGAGGAGTATTCGGAATTTGTGGATTTAAACAGGCTTGGTGCTATAGTGGTTAAAGGCCTTTCTGTAGAACCTAAAAAAGGGAATCCAACTCCAAGGGTAGTTGAGACACCTGCAGGGATGCTTAATGCCATAGGTCTCCAAAATATAGGCGTTAAGGCATTTATTAGGGATAAACTCCCTTTTTTAAGCCAGTTTAACACCCCTCTGATTGTAAATTTTTTTGGAGACAGCATTGATGAATATGTTAAGGCAGCAGAGGAATTAAGCAGCGCAAAAGGAGTTCATGCCCTTGAAATGAATATATCATGTCCTAATAAGCAAGCAGGCTGGATAATCTTCGGAACAGATCCCAAAATAATGGAACAGGTTGTAACTGCTGCAAGGAAGACAACAAAACTTCCTCTCATAGTGAAGCTTTCACCCAATGTTACTGATATTGGTCTGATGGCAAAAGTGGCTGAAAATTCAGGAGCCGATGCAATCTCTTTGATTAATACATTGACCGGAATGGTTGTGGATATAAAAAAAAGGAGGCCTGTGCTTGGAAATAATACAGGAGGTCTTTCTGGCCCTGCTGTTAGGCCTGTTGCAGTGAGAATGGTGCAGGAGGTGTATAAGGCTGTAAGTATCCCTGTTATTGGCATGGGAGGGATAATGAATGCCTCTGACGCTTTAGAATTTCTAATAGCCGGCGCTCGGGCTGTTGCTATAGGCACCGCAAATTTTGTTAATCCTACGGCTACCATAGAGATAATAGAAGGAATAGAGATGTATCTTGAAGAAGAGGGGTTTTATGATATAAATGATATAATCGGAAGCCTGATTACTAATACAAACGCATTAAGTAAGTTGACATAACCATTTGTAAATCGTCATTCCCGCTTGTCGGGAATCCTTCTTAGAAGAAAGATTCTGGACAAGCCAGAATGACAGAATATGTAACATTACTTATTTCGTTTACTATAACTAATATTTTTGAACTTGCTGTTTGCCCATTCTATATTATCAATGTACCACTGTACAGTATCCTCTATTCCTTTTTCAAAAGATGTCTTCTTCTTCCATCCTAATTTTTCCGATATTTTACTGGAATTCAAAGAATACCTGAAATCATGGCCTGGCCTGTCTTTTACAAATTCGATTAAATCTTCGGATTTGCCCAATATCTTTAATATGCTTTTTACAACATCAAGATTTTTTTTCTCCTCACCGCTGCCCACATTGTAGATTTCCCCTGTCTGCCCCTGCTCTAATATTTTAAATACAGCATCTGCACAGTCAGAAACAAACAGCCATTCTCTTACATTCTGCCCTGTTCCGTACACAGGGATTTTTTCATTTTCATTATTCAATGCCCTCAGGGCCTTCAGGATAACCACAGGGATTAATTTTTCAGGATACTGCCACGGTCCGTAATTGTTTGACGGTCTAACAGTTATTACCGGCAATCCGAATGTCCTGTGATATGCCCTGCCGAGCATATCGGCAGATGCCTTGCTAACAGAATACGGGGAATTTGGGTTTAACTGCGTTGTCTCATAAAACTGCCCTGTTTCTTTAAGTTCGCCATAAACCTCATCGGTAGATATGTTTATGAATTTTTCTACTCCGTGCTTGAGTGAAAGTTCAAGCAATGCTTGTGTGCCTAAAATATTGGTATTAAGAAAGGGTAGAGCATCCATTATGCTCCTGTCCACATGACTTTCGGCTGCCCAGTGAATAACAGCATCAGGTTTTTCTCTGTTAAACACATGTTCAATAAAATCCTTATTAGATATGTCGGTTTTATAGAAGGAAATATCTTTCTCAATATCATGCAGTCTTTTGAGATCACCTGCATATGTCAGTTTGTCAATAACAGACGCCTTGTATCCCCTTTTTACTGCCTGTCTTACAAACTCACTTCCTATAAATCCTGCTCCGCCTGTAATCAAAAGTCTCTTCATTTTTACACCCCTGTTTCTTTTATAAATCTGTCAATTCCGTCTTTCCAGTGAGGAATATTATATCCTAAAGCCTGTGAGAGTCTATCATTAGACATAGCAGAAAAAAAGGGTCTTTTAGCAGGCGAAGGAAAATAATCCGACTTTACAGGGAGGGCTAAAGTTTTACTGCCTGTTTTTTCAATAAAATATCTTGCCACTTCATACCTCGATGCATAGCCGCCGTTTGTAAGGTGATAAAGCCCTCTCAATCCTTTGTCAATGGCAAGCATAGTGGCATTGACAGCATCAACTGTATATGTTGGAACAGACACCTGATCGCACACTATTTTTAAGACCCTGTTTTTTTTCGCCCATTCCGAAACCTTATAAAGGAAATTCTGTTTTCCTTCACCTATAACCCAGCTTACCCTGAATAATAAGAAGTTGTCCGTTTCTTCAAATAAAAATTTTTCTCCCTGTAGCTTGCTCAGACCATAATTATTGATGGGATTGGGAGTGTCGTTTTCTGTATAAATATCTTCTTTTGTGCCGTCAAAGATGTAATCGGTGCTGTAGTGGACAAGAAGGCTCTTATTTTTTTTGCATACGGATGCAAGATTTTTAACGGCTTTTGCATTTACCCCGAAGACATTCTCTACATCTTCTTCAGCCTTATCCACTGAATTATATGCAGAGCAGTTTAAAACAATGTGCGGTTTGCATCTACTTACAACATCGGAGACAGCGTCAAATACAGACACATCTAATTGTTCTTTTGTTAAAGCGGTAACATTAAACTTGTCCCTGCAGGTTGTAGGCAGGGAGCGGTCTTTATCCGCAAAATATTTTATGAATGCCTTTGCAAGCTGTCCGTTTGCACCGGTTATAAGGATATTCAAATTACCTCCTAAAAATTATTATCAGCATCTATTAAGGATGGAAAATTCGCATCCTTTTGAGACAATATTGGATTTTTTACGGGCCACTCAATCCCTATTTCCGGGTCATTCCATATAATGCCACGCTCAAACTCAGGAGCATACTCTTCGGTGGCTTTATATAATACCTCTGTGTTGTCATGGAGCGACACAAAACCATGGGCAAAGCCCGGGGGAATCCAGAGCATATATCTATTGTCTTCAGAGAGTTCAATGCCGACCCACTTTCCAAAATAAGGCGAACCCTTTCTAATATCCAGAGCAACATCGAATATGCCCCCCCTTAATACCCTTACAAGTTTTCCTTGTGCTACAGGCTTAATCTGGTAATGAAGACCCCTGAGCGCCCATTTCATTGATACTGAATAGTTGTCCTGAACAAAATTATGCCATATGCCTATCTTTTTGAAATCCGATAATTTATAAGTCTCTGCAAAAGCGCCGCGCTCATCACGGAATATAAAAGGCTCTATAAGTATGACATCCGGAATATCAAGACTCTTAAAATTAAAGGGCATGATTAGCTCCAGGTTCATCTTTTACAACACCCATAAGATACTCTCCGTAACCGCTCTTCATAAGAGGCTTTGTAATTTCAAGCAACTGCTTTCTGTCTATATATCCCATTCTGTAAGCGATTTCTTCTATACATCCTATCTTGTGACCCTGTCTTTTTTCTACAATGGCTATGAATTCTGATGCCTCAAGCATTGTATCATGCCTTCCTGTGTCAAGCCATGCAAACCCCCTGCCTAACAGATTAACCTTTAATTTGCCCTGTTTTAGGTATTCTATGTTCACATCTGTTATTTCGAGTTCGCCTCTTTGTGAGGGCTTAATATTTTTTGAGATAGCGATTACATTGTTATCATAAAAATAGAGTCCGGTCTGCGCATAATTTGATTTAGGCTCTATGGGTTTTTCTTCAATAGACAAAACATTCCCTTTGCTGTCAAATTCTATAACTCCGTATTGTTCTGAATCTTTTACATAATATCCGAAGATAGTAGCGCCGCCGTTTTTTTCTACATCTTCTTTTGCCTGTCTAAGTATTTCTGTCAGTCCGTGTCCGAAGAATATATTGTCGCCTAAAATAAGGCAGACATTGTCGTTTTCTACAAAATCCTCGCCGATTATAAAGGCTTCTGCAAGTCCTCCGGGATGCTGCTGCACTTTATAGGTAATTTTTAAACCCAAATGCGAGCCGTTTCCGAAAATCTTTTGAAACCTTGATGTGTCATCAGGGGTGGATATAATCAGTATTTCCCTTATGCCTGTTAGCATTACAATAGATAGGGGGTAATAAATCATGGGTTTGTCGTATATGGGAAGAAGCTGCTTGCATACGCCGAGGGTTGCAGGATACAGCCTTGTGCCGCTTCCACCTGCAAGGATTATGCCTTTCATTATACCTCCAGACATATGGTATTGCCTTTTCTGTCGACTATTTCAAGTATTTCTTCCTGCATGTTTAAACCTTGTCTATTTCAATAGTTCGTCAATAATGTCTTGTTTGCTTTTACCCAAATAGTCAGCCACTTCTTTTAGGATATTATTCAGAGTTCCTATTTTTAAAGGTGCATGGTCTGGTATTGTTATATGATGTTCTCCGTTTATATTTGTTGTGAGTCTTATGTGGCTACCTGTTTGTCTTGTTATAACATAACCATATTTACCGAGAGCTTTAACAAGTTCTCTTGCTGACACATTCCTTGGAATATTAGGCATATGCTATGGTTTCTTCTTTCACAATCCTAATATGAATTATTTTAGGGATGTCTTCTTCTCTATCAAAATGGCATTTGATGGCATTTTTTATATTTTCTTTCAATTGGCTGATAGTGTCTCCCTCGGTGAAAATAGGGTATCCAAGCGCCTTTGCTGCATAACCGCCTTCAGGGTCTTCCTCAACCATAAATACAACCTCTTTCAGACTCATAAATAACCTCCGCTTATGTTTTAAGAATAACAGAAGATGTGCTATTTCGTAAAGGTTTTATAACTGGGTTAAAGATTTTGAAAGGAATTGGTTGCATTACTCTTTAAACAGTGATATTATTAAAAAAATACTTTTATAATCTATATGGAGGTGTAAGATGGATATTCATGACGAAATAGTAAAGGAAGCGTATTATCTTTATGAAAAAAGCGGTTGTCTTTGTGGCAGAGACCTTGACAATTGGCTGCAAGCAGAGACAATAGTGTTTGCAAGGTATGCGGTTAAGGCAGCGCCAAATCCGCTTTCTGCAGAGGAGCAAACGACAGTCCTGAAACCTGCTAAAAAGACTACAGCAAAAAAGGCAGAGGCTAAACCTAAAAAAGAGGCGGTTAAAAAAGAAACCAAAAAGACGACAAAATCAACAGCAAGGAAAAAGAAAGAATAAGAAGTGAAAGAAGCCTTTCTTTACGAAAAAATAGGCAATGGAAAGGTAAAATGTCATCTGTGCGCCCATAATTGTTCTATAAGTCCGGGCGGGCGCGGCATATGTGCAGTGCGGGAAAACAGGGATGGCATCCTATATACACTTGTGTATGGAAAGATTATAGCAAGGCATATCGACCCTATAGAGAAAAAACCTTTATTTCATTTTCATCCAGGCTCCAGGTCTTATTCAATCGCCACTGTAGGATGCAATTTAAGGTGTATGCACTGCCAGAATTATGAAATATCCCAATATCCAAAGGAACATTCAGATATACCCGGAGAGGACATGACTCCGGAACAGGTTGTAAGTGAAGCAGAGCTATCAGGCTGCAAAAGCATATCATACACATATACAGAGCCTACTATATTTATGGAATTCGCATATGACTGCGCTCGGCTTGCCCGAAAAAAAGGGATTAAGAATGTTTTTGTAAGCAATGGGTTTATGAGTCCGGAATCTGCAAGGCTTATAGCGCCATATCTTGATGCAAACAACATTGATTTAAAAGGAGACGATAATTTTTATAAGAAAGTTGTAGGTGCAAGGCGGAAGCCGGTTCTTGAGACAATTAGGCTTATGAAAGAACTCGGCGTATGGGTGGAAGTTACAACGCTTATTATTGCAAATTACAATGATTCCGATAAATTTTTAGGCTGGGTGGCTGAATTCATTAAATCGGTTGATCCTTCCATACCATGGCATGTCACGCAATTTTATCCTACATATCATTTATTGACTGAGCCAAGAACCCCGATAAGCACACTGCGAAAGGCCAGGGAGATAGGATTAAAGGCAGGTTTGAAGTATGTTTATGAAGGCAATGTCCCCGGAGAGGGCGGAGAAAATACATATTGCCCGTCATGCGGGGAATTGCTTATAGAGAGGTTCGGGTTTTCTCTGACTGCTATTAAAATGAAGGAGTCAAGGTGTTCAAAATGCGGGGCGCAGATTGATGGGATAGGGATGCCGTAGTCGCAAAAAACTGTTACCAAAACATAGCTATTCACTCCAGAGCCTTATCCTTACCGCTGAATTTGTGTATATAGCATTATTTAGCAAATTTTTAGTATGCAATTATTGCACATGCAAATGCAAATATTGCGCAGAAAGTTTGCACTGCAGAATATAAGATGCTAATTTTTAAGCCTTTTCTTATCTGGCATATCAATTGCATTAATAAATTAATAAAGCCCAAATCCCGATTTAGAAA
>DBNT01000119.1 GCA_002299835.1 Nitrospiraceae bacterium UBA665
TGAAAAGCCTTTAGACGCAGCACTTGCCAGAGCACCAAAACCTTTGGTGCTCGGTCGAGCACTCAACAAGTTGAGTGCTCTGAAAATAACATTATCTGGTTTCTGTCATCACCATCGGTGGTAACTTGATGGATGATACATTTATAATCTTCAGTTTGCACATAAACAAACACAACTGCTACCCCAAAAAAATCATTCGATTTTTTTGGGGACCCCGATTCATAAAGGCTTTGAAGCCATGCCTGCTTTGCTTGATTACGGATTATAGTAATCGTAATTTTAATTTTTTCTAAACCATTCAAAAAAGTTAGACCAGCTTAGAAAAATCTGCAATCTGAAAAGCAAGCTTCTGTATATTTTTGATCAATGAAAGGCGGTTTTGTTTTATCTCTTCATTTTTATCCATCACGAGCACTTTATCAAAGAAACTGTTTATAGGTTCTTTGAGGCTCAATAAGAGCTTTATGGCATCATAATATTTGTTCTTCTCAATAAGTGAGCTTATCTCAAGAGTTATGGATTCCACCTCTTTATAAAGATTTTTTTCCTCTTCCTGTATGAACATCTCCGTATTTACAGGAGGCACATCATTTTTAGGAGCTATATTATTGACTCTTTTAATGGCAAGAAGGAATGACTCATAATCGGGGTCTTCTTTAAATTTCTGTATGGCATCGAGCCTTTCCTTTATAGTGTAAAGCGGCTTGTCTTTAGCAAAGTTCATGACGGCAGATATGGAATCAAGGGGATAGCCGTGTGACTGAAACAGGGGCTCTATTCTTTGCTCAAAGAATTTAATCAGGTCATCTAATAGTAACGAGTAACGAGTAACACTTGAGGTGTCAGATGTACCTGTCTGCGTGCATCGCGCAGGCAGGCCGAGTGTCAGAGTGTTAGAGTCTTTGATACTTTGATACTTTGATACTTTGATACTTTGATACTGGCTACTAAATGTATGCAATGTTTTTTCAAACAATTCAGAAAGACTTATATTATATTGCTTATCAATGAGAATGGAAATTATTCCAAGCGCCTGCCTTCTTAGTGCAAATGGGTCTTCCGTGCCTGTTGGGGTGAGTCCTAACATAAAGAATGAGGCTATATTATCCAGCTTATCAGACAGGCTCAGGACTGCCCCTATTGGAGTTTCAGGCAGTCTATCGCCTGAAAAGGCCGGGAGATATTGTTCTGACAATGCCTTTGCAATATCTTCATTATAGCCATCGTTGCCTGCATAATAGCTGCCCATTATCCCCTGAAGTTCCGGGAATTCTCCTACAACTCCAGAAATAAGGTCTGTCTTTGACAATAAGGCCGCGGCGTGAACATCCTGTTTAAACTGTTCAAGCTGTTCAAGCTGGAAGCATTTATCCGCTATGAAATCTGCAATTGAGGCTATTCGGCAGCTTTTATCATAGAGATTTCCGAGCCTTTCGTGGTAAATGACCTTCTTTAAATCATTAAGCCTGTTTTTTAAAGTAATTTTCTTGTCTTCCTCAAAATAAAAAAGTGCATCCTCAAAACGTGCCTTTATGACCTTCTCGGCGCCTTTTTTAATTATCTCTGCATTGTCATTTCTGGTATTACTTACAATGATGAAATGGTTTGTGAGTTTGCCCTGAGCAGACTTCAGGGCAAAATATTTCTGGTGTCCCTTCATCACTGTTATAAGCAGTTCCTTTGGCAGATATAGATATTCGGAAGGAAAAGTTCCAAGCACCGGCGCCGGGTATTCCACAAGATGCGTTACATGTTGAAAGAGGTCTTCATCTTCTATCAAAGAGGCATCCACAGATGATGCAAGTTTTTGTGCGCCATCCACGATTATTTTCTTTCGTTCATCAGGGTCGAGGATAACGAAATTGTTCCTGAGCAGATTGATATATGCCTTGCAATCCTTTATTTCAAAGGCTAAAGGAGACAAAAACCTGTGTCCGCGTGTCATAGTGCTGCTCTTAATGCCGTCTATCTCAAATGGAATCTTTTTGTTGTCGTATATTGAAAATATCCAGTGAATAGGCCTGGCAAATCTCAGACTGCCGCTGCCCCACCTCATTGATTTTGGAAAGTTTAGTGATAGGATGAGTTTTGACAATATTTCTGGCAGCAAATCTATCGTCTGCTGTGCAGCTTCTTTGATTACTGCCACAACATAATTTCCTTTACCCTTTTCCTTTTTGGTTAAATCCTTAACATTTAAGCCGTGCATCTTTGCAAATGACTCCGCTGCCTTTGTGGGCTTGCCGTCCCTGTCGAATGCAGCATTCACAGGAGGGCCCCATACTTCTCTTTCTACTGCCTCTTGCACCGGATCTACTTCTGCGATCATGGATAATCTTCTTGGAGTGGCATATGTCTTTATGGATTTATAAATCAGCCTGTGTTCAGAGAATATTTTTTCAGCGTTTTCCTTAAGTTTTATGATGGCATCAGGAAGAAACCGCGCCGGAATCTCCTCTGTTCCTATCTCTAATAATAGCATCTTACTCATAACTCATCACCGACGCTCATTACTGTCTTCAGAAGAGGAAACCCCTTGTCTTCCCTTTGTTTTAGAAATGCCTCTGCACAGAGCTTTGCAAGGGCCCTCACGCAAGCGATGTAACCGGTTCTCTCTGTTACGGAGAGAACGCCGCGCGCATCAAGGAGATTAAATGTATGCGAGCATTTCAGGCAATATTCATATGCCGGAAGCACCAGCCCCAACTCGTTCATGTTTTTAGACTCTTTTTCGAAGGAGTCAAACTGCTTTATGAGTAATTCCGTATTTGCGTGGTCAAAATTGAATTTTGAAAACTCTATTTCTTCCTGCTTGTGTATCTCGCCATATTTTATCCCTTTGCACCACTCTATATCAAAGACATTGTCTATTTCCTGCAAATACATGGTTATTCTTTCAAGGCCGTAGGTTATTTCTACAGAGACGGGTTTCAAGTCTATTCCTCCGACCTGCTGGAAATATGTGAATTGAGTTATTTCCATGCTGTCAAGCCAGACCTCCCATCCGAGCCCCCATGCACCTAATGTTGGAGACTCCCAGTCATCTTCGACAAAACGAATGTCATGCTTTAAAGGGTCTATGCCGATATGTGAAAGGCTCTCGAGGTAGAGTTCCTGGCTTTCCAAAGGAGATGGTTTTAGTATGACCTGATACTGATAATAGTGCTGAAGCCTGTTTGGATTTTCGCCGTATCTTCCGTCTTTAGGCCTTCTCGATGGTTCTACATAGGCTGTCCTCCACGGTTCGGGGCCGAGCACCCTGAAGAAGGTTGCAGGGTGAAATGTCCCGGCACCTACTTCTATGTCATATGGCTGTAGCAGGATGCAGTCCTTCTTAGACCAGAAGTCATGTAACTTTAATATTAGGTCTTGAAAATACATATCATGCTGTGATTTTGCTTATTTCAGATGCCTTTTGATGTATCTCTTTTATTTCAGGGTCAATTTTTTCAAGCTCTTTTATAGCATCTGTTATTTCTTTGTTTGCATAAACATTTTTATTCGCTGCTCTCATCTCATAAACCTCTTCCCCTATTTTTTTCAGTAATTCATCCCTTTGCTTTTTTAACTCCTCAGACTTATACATGAGCTTAAAGACAGTAATTTCAATTCTCACCCTCTCTGAAAGCAAAGATGCAAACCACTTAATTTTGGCAACTGCTTCATCAAAGTCTTTTTTTATCCTGCTGAACATAAAATCCCCCTTTATTTCATGCTGTTTTAAATAACTCTATTCTTTTCCCCCAGAAATCCTCGATAGATTTCCTGAGTTCCGTATAGTTTTTAATCTCAGGGTCTCTTTCAACAAGACAAAAAGCTTCCCTTCTAACTATATCGAGTATTTTAACATCTCTTGCAAGATTTGCAACCTTTAAATCTGGCAGCCCCGATTGTTTTGTGCCTAAAAACTCTCCTGGTCCTCTTATATTTAAGTCTTCCTCTGCTATTTTAAAGCCGTCAGAGGTTTTGACCATTACATTCAGTCTTTTCCTTGAATCCTCGCTGCCGCCGTAACTCAAAAAAATACAGTAGGATTGGCTGCCTCCCCTGCCGACTCTTCCCCTTAATTGATGCAGTTGAGCAAGACCGAATCTTTCTGCATGTATTATAATCATTAAAGTTGCATTTGGCACATCTACTCCGACTTCTATTACAGTTGTTGAAACTAAAATGTGGATATTGCCTTCCTTGAAGTCGTTCATTACTTCTTCCCTTTCTATTGGTTTCATTCTGCCATGAATTAAACCCACTTTGAGATGAGGAAATAACATCTCAAGTCTCTCCCTGCCTGTAATTGCAGATTTAAGGTCTGTCTTTTCGGATTCCTCAATTACAGGATAAACCACATACACCTGCCTTCCCTTTTGTGTTTCCTCTTCTATTAATTTGTAAATATGATTTTTTTGCTTTTCTGTAAAAAGCTTTGTTATTACAGGTCTTCTGTTTGGAGGTAGTTCGTCAATTACTGAATAATCAAGGTCTCCATAAAGGGTCAGGGCTAATGTCCTCGGTATAGGAGTAGCTGTCATTATTAATGTATCGGGGTTTGTGCCTTTTTTTCTGAAAGTGGCTCTCTGCATTACCCCAAACCTGTGCTGCTCATCTATTATAATAAGCCCCAGTTTTTTAAAGGATACCCCCTCCTGAATAAGAGCGTGTGTGCCAATTGCAATATCCGCATCTATCACATCCGCTGTCTTCAACCTGTTTTTGCTGCTTTTAGTAAGTAGATGAGCCTTTAATTCTAAATCTTCAATGAGTTTATGAATGTTTATATAGTGCTGCTCTGCAAGTATTTCGGTCGGAGCCATTAACGCTGCCTGATATCCACATTCCACCGCTATAAGCATTGACATTAAAGCCACTATTGTCTTGCCAGAGCCTACATCTCCCTGCATAAGCCTGTTCATAGCGTAGGGCGACTGCATATCTTTAAGTATATCGTCAAATACCCTTTTCTGCGCAGTTGTAAGATTAAAAGACAATTTGTTGAGCAATTTTTTTATCAGTCTTCCATCTGAAGAAAATGCAATGCCTTTTGCGAGCATCTTGTCTTTTTTAATTAATGCAAGCCCTAATTGAAGTGTAAGGAGTTCATCGAATGCCAGTCTCCCATGAAAAGGACTTGTTCCATTGTTTAGATCATTTAGTAAACATGTTTGAAGGGGAAAATGGACATTGGACAAGCTTTCTTGGAGATCAGGCAGGTTGTATGCCTTAATTATCTCCGGAGGCATCGGATCAGATATTTCAGATACCGAACTGTTAATGACCGAAAACATAATGCTTCTTAATTGCTTCTGGCTTAAACCTTCGGTTGACCTGTAAATAGGAACTATTCTGCCTGTATGAATACAAGAGGCTGAAGGATTGGATTCCGTGTCGTCATTATCATCAAATATCTCATATTCTGGATTTATTATCTCAAAACCTGCTCCCCAATAATTGTATTTTATTGTCCCGTATAATATAACTTCCTGTCCGGGTTTGAATATTTTTTTAAGATATGTCTGGTTAAACCACTTTGCCTTGACAAGCCCGCTTCCGTCTGATACGGTGAGTTCAAATATTTTTAACTTTGGTCTTTTGGGATTTGGTGTAATTATATCTGTTTTTAAAATCTTGCCTGCAATGGTATTTGTTTCTTCGGGTTTGATATGAGATATTTTTTTTATGGAGCTTCTGTCTTCATACCTGTAAGGCAGATAAAAAATGACGTCTTTTACCGTTTTTATTCCAAGATGGTCAAGCAGTTTTGCCCTTTGAGGACCAACTCCTTTTATATACTGGACAGGGGATAATAACTCTTTTCCCATTACTCACTTGGTTTTTGCTTCTGACTTTCTTTTTTTATAGCCTCATCAAGAGACTTATCGGTTTCTTCCATCCTGATTTTGGAATACTCGGATTCGCTCAATATATCTATTTCCCAGCCTGTAAGTTTTGTTGCCAGTTTTATATTCTGACCGCGCTTGCCTATAGCAAGGGACAATTGCTGGTCATCGGCTATTACCATTGCTGTCTTTTCTTCTTCGTTTATGCCAACCCTGTCAACAGCTGCCGGTGTCAGCGCCCGTGCAATAAATATCCTAGGGTCATCGCTCCATGGTATTATATCTATTCTTTCTCCGTGTAGTTCTCTTACAATTGACTGCACCCTTGTGCCTTTCATGCCAACACAGGCTCCTACAGCGTCTATGGATGGGTCTAAAGAATATACCGCTATTTTTGTTCTTTCACCATGTTCTCTCGCAATGCCCTTTATGACGACATTGCCGTCATGTATTTCAGGGACTTCCATTTTAAAGAGTCCAATAACGAAATTCGGGTCAGTCCTTGAAAGCATGATAGCTGGGCCTTTAGATATTAATTTGACCTGAGAAAGATATGCCTTTACAGTATCCCCTCTTTTCAGGATTTTATTTGACAAAACCTCTTTTAGCGGCAGAATTGCCTCGGTCTTTGCAAGGCTTATATAGTAATTACCTTTTTCCTTTCTTATCACGGTGCCACTTATTATCTGTCCAACCTTATCTTTGTATTCATCATAGATAACATTCCTCTCGGCCTCTCTTACCTTCTGGAAGATTACCTGCTTTGCAGTTTGAGCGGCTATTCTTCCCATGTCATGAAGAGGTATGGGGATTTCAACAGTATCTCCAATTGTTTTGCCGGGGAAGGTATTAAGTGCATCTTCAATAGCGATTTCTTCATCGCTATTTGAAACTGTCTCTACAACCCTTTTTGTTTCAAATGCCTTTATATTGCAAGTTTTCGGGTCTATTGTCAGGTTTATGTTATCCCTGCCGCTGAATTTTTTACGCACAACAGACAAAAGCGCAGCCTCCAGCACTTTTAGTAATGCATCTTTTGAGATTCCTTTTTCTCTGCTTATCTGATCTATTGCAAAGCATAGCTCTTTTGACATCGTTCCCTCCAAAGTTATCCGTTATCATCATTGACTGTCTTTTTTCTGTCCTAAATTTAATATAACGAATAACCTAAAATTCAACCTCAAGTCGGGCTTTTTTTATTTTATCAATAGGAATAAAAATGTCCTTGCCTTTATTTTTTTCACCTATTTTTAGTCTTACCCATCCATCACCTGTGTCTGTAATCCTGCCGATAAAAAATGTCTCGTTGTTTATCTTTTCAGATGTTGTAATCCGCGCAAGTTTTCCTATGCTTTTTTCAAAGTCCTTTTGTTTTACCAAATGTCTGTCAAGTCCTGGCGATGATACCTCCAAAACATATGCCCCTTTTATCGGATCCTCCACATCCAGCAGGGCCTCAAGGCTTCTGCTCATTCTTTCACAGTCTCCAACGGCTACTCCACCCTCTTTATCTACAACTACTTTGAGTATTGTTTTTCTGCCTATGCCCAAAATATCAGCACTGACAAGCTCCAATCCTTCGTCCTCTGCAGCACGAGATGCAAACTCAAAAATTGTCTGCTTTATGGTATTTTTATCTATATACTCCGCCATATATTCCTTATAAATGAAAAGAGTGGGAAAACCCACTCTTTTAACCTGAAAATATCTCTAACTATTTGATTAATAACAAGTTTGCCATTCCTGAAAATATCTACCTATTTTTGTCATTGCAACTTGTCCGCAATCCTTCTAATCTTCCCCCTTTGGCAAAGGGGGATTGAGGGGGATTTTTGAATCTATTTCCACAAAATCTCCCCTTGCCCCTCTTGTGCCAATAAGTCGGCATGGGGTTTCATTTGTATAGAATAAAAAAAGATATTAAAATATAACAGCTTTTGCCTTAAAAACGCAATACCATGGGTTTATACCCCATGGTATTGCATTATCACTATCTGGCTGGTGGTGCTGGTGGTACTGGCTCAGGTGCTGGTGCTGGTGGTACTGGCTCAGGTGCTGGTGCTGGTGCAGGCGGCGGTGCAGGCTGTTCAGCCGGTTTAGGGCACCCAGCCGTAAAAGTAAATGCCGCTAAAAGCATAAGGGAAAGTATTATAGATGTAAGCTTTTTCAATCTGTTTCACCTCCTTTCACATTTTTTGATATACATTGTCTCTATAATATATATTTAACACTGGTTATTATATAAATAATGCCCTACTTATTGTCAAGCCAGCCAGCCTGTTTCATTACAGATTATGAAAAGGTTATAATAAGAACAAAAATATAATATAATAATTGCGGAAAGGAATATTTTGTGATAAAGCATACATTTTCATTGCTTAATGGCATAGGAGAAAGACTTGAAAGGCGCTTATGGGGAAACGGCATTCTTAAGTGGGATGATTTCTGTAGCCTCAAAGATATAGAAGGGATAAGTCCTGAGCAAAAAAAAGCCTATGATGATCAATTAACTCAATGCACACTGGAACTAAGTATGGGCAATGCAGAATACTTTGCAAAAATCATGAAAAGGCGGGAACACTGGAGACTGTTTGATGTTTTTAAAAATGAAGCAGTATGTCTTGACATTGAGACCAACGGTTTTCAGTCCAGACAGGGCGGCTATGTCACTGTTGTCGGCATTTATGACGGTCATGACTGGAGGTGTCTTATTAGGGGGGAAAATCTTACTGCTGAAAATTTAAACCGTGAACTTGCCGGATATAAGTGTCTTATAACATTTTATGGCGCATCATTTGATATACCTTTTCTTTTTCGTTCTCTGCCAGGTGTCAGGTTTGATATTCCCCATTTTGACCTATGTTTTGCTGCAAGAAGACTTGGCATTAACGGTGGGCTGAAAAAGCTTGAAACAATGTTTGGCATAGAGAGAGACGACACAATAAAGGGAATGAATGGATATGATGCTGTAAAATTATGGGGTCATGCTGCAAGCGGGAGTTCAGAAGCACTGGAGTTATTGCTAACTTATAACAGGGAGGATACTATAAATTTATTGGGGCTTGCTGATATTTTATATCAGAACTTAAGGGAATCCACAGGCATAGAGAAATACCAAAAAACAGTAAGGGGTTATGGATAGTAAATTCAATAAAGACCCGCTGCTTCAAAAATTCTCCTCTTATCTTTTTGTTGAGAAAGGTCTTTCTAAAAATACGGTTGAATCTTATCGTCTTGATTTAAGGGGATTCTTTGAGCATATCGGGCATCGGAATGCCTTCACCAGAGAAGACATAGTAAATTATATGGGTAAATTGAAGGATGATGGATGTTCTACAGCAACTGTTTGCAGGTTTATCTCGTCGGCAAAGGGTTTTTGCAAGTTTCTAATAACCGAAGGGGCAATGTCTAATGATCCGACAGAGAAATTAAAAACCCCCAAACAGTGGGAAAGACTTCCAAAGGCTTTAGGCATAGAAGATATTAAAAAGTTGCTAAATATTGACTGCGAGCCTTCAGCCTTCAGCCGTCATCCTTTGTTTATCCGTAACTCTGCTATGCTGGAACTGATGTATGCATCAGGGCTGAGGGTAAGTGAGATTATATCAATAAAAATCAATGACCTTAATTTTGAGGCAGGTTTTTTAAGGGTTACTGGCAAAGGCTCAAAAGAAAGAGTTATTCCTATGAATCGCAGGGCAACTGAAAAGATAAAAAAATATATGCATGAAGTGAGGCCAGAGTTATTAAAAAACAGGCAGTCGCCTCATCTTTTTCTTACAAACAGGGGTGAGTTGATGACCCGTCAAAGGTTCTGGCAGGCATTAAAGAAGTTCGGCAATATGGCCGGAATTAGCCTTACACCTCATTCTATAAGGCACTCCTTTGCAACACATCTTCTTGATGGGGGCGCGGATCTCAGGTCTGTTCAGAAAATGCTGGGTCATTCTGATATATCTACAACCCAGATTTATACAAAAGTTACAGGAGACAGGATTAAAAAGGTTTATATGGAACATCATCCGAGAGCGAAATAAAGCGCCACGGAGAAGCCACTCTTTAATAAATTTCAACTAAAAATAGTATATAGTCCTATCTAATGTCCGTGCTGTTACGGCCTGACAGCATACTTATATAACACTGAGCAATGTAAGTATCACGAGCATCAGCAAAATAATGCCTCCAACTGCCGCTGCCTTTAATCTTCCATATCTCCCTCTGTCTATAAACGGAATCATCAAAAGCAAAATAACTAAAAGCACAGGAATAATCACGGCTCCTATAAAAGCAGTGTTGCCCGGAAAATACCACACAAGCTTATAAAGCCATAAAAAATACCATTCTGGCATAGGTTTAAACGGCGCTGTAAAGTCTATCTGCCTTCCTACAGATGCAGGAAACATTAAAGACAGGACAAGCAAAAGCTGTAAGCAAATAATTACAGCAACAATTATTTCCACAAGGTAATCAGGATAGAATTTTTTATCCTTCTCTAACTCATTGCTCATGACTTATAATCCTTTTGCAATTCCCTGCCTTTTAACCATATGAAAATGCGCCCATAAGATAATTGCCATAGAGAAGGGCAAATAAAGCACATGAAGGCTGTAAAACCTTATGAGGGTCATGCCGTCAACATAGGCTCCTCCTCTTACCATATAAAGCAGGTGTTCACCAATAAAAGGAACAGTTCCGAACATGGCAGTGCCTACCTCCGTAGCCCAGTATGCCTTCTGATCCCACGGCAATAAATAGCCTGTAAAGCCAGATGCCATAGCTATAACAAGGCCAAACACGCCTGTCATCCAGTTTAATTCCCTCGGAGGTCTATATGCCCTCGATACAAAGACCCTTATTGTGTGCAGGATAATGAATATGATAAAAAGATGTGCAGACCACTTATGAAGGCTTCTTACAAGCCATCCAAGCCTTACATTTTCGTTAATCATTACTATGCTCTTAAATGCCTCTTTTTCTGAAGGTATGTAATATAGTGAAAGCAGAAGACCAGTAAACACAAGTATCAAAAAATATGTAAATGCCATGCCGCCGAGACAGTATGAATAGTTTATATTCTGAGGCACTGGTCTTTGCAGAAATTTTTTGTGAGGCTCTTTTACACCTAAACGGCTGTCTATCCAGTCAAAGATTTTCCCCATTGCTACACCTTAATACCTACATATACCTTTCCATCCTTAATCTGAAGCGGCAGCCTTATTAAAGGTTTTGGCGGCGGCCCTCCGGCCACATTACCATTTATATCAAATCTACCGCCGTGACACGGACATATGAATTCATTTCTGAAGCTGTCCCAATTAACAAGACAACCGAGATGAGTGCATACCGGAGAAAAAGCAGTCAGTCCATAATCATTAACCGCAATAAATGCCCTGCTATCAAAAACCCTGTCTTGTAATTTTACATCAAACTCTACCCTTCTTACACCCCTTCTCGGAAGTTCATCCTCATCCATAATGTAGATATATTGAAGTTCTCTTTTTCTGATTTTAGGAGGATAAATATAAACAATGGAAGAGAGCACAAAAGCAGTTATTACTGCAAAAAAGGCTTTTATTGTCTTCTTAAGAAAATCTCTACGGTTCATAAATTCGTAATGCGTGATGGGTAATGAGTAATGTGTAACGGATAATAACTAACCACTGCTTTCAACTCATTACGGATTACACATCACGGCTTATTGAGTTAAGTGCATTATGAAACGGTTTGCCAATCTTAAAATGGAGGGCATTTTTCGGCGGCACCTGAAGCTTTTCGCCGGTTTTTGGGTTTCTCGCTGTTTTAGCGTTTCTCTGTTTGAGCCTGAAGTTTCCGAACCCCCTGATCTCTATTTTTTCTCCACGCAAAATAGCGTCTTTCATCCCATCGAAGATCGTATCAATTATAGCCTCAACCTGTTTTTTCGTAAAGTCGTCCATTCTTTCTGTAACCTTTTCTATCAACATAGATTTTGTCATAAAAGCACCTCCAAATTTTAGCTCATAGTTCATAGCTTATTGCTTATCCTTCGACAGGCTCAGGATGTCAGTGTCATGGTGAGCTTGTCGAGCCATATGAGCTATCAGCCATGAGCTATATTTAGAGACATTCGAGAAATAACCCATTTTGTCACCCCGAGTCCCTCACTTTGTCATTCCGAACACCCAACGGGTGTGAGGAATCTTTCCGTTCGGGATAAACTCCGCGAGGGGTCTTATAAGCCATTGATAATAAAAGATTCCTCACTTCGTTCGGAATGACATTCCTTTGTTTTTTTGCTATTTCTCGAATGCCTCATTTACAGCATATATATATACTTCAATTCAGTCTTAGGTATAATTCTCAGAAAACTTTCGGGAATTCTTCCTCTTAACAGATCCAAAAGCGGCGGCGGCTCTTTTTTTGTAACTACCTTTGGCTCTCCTTCTATGCCCGCCATTTCTGCTGCAACTCTAATGGCATGCTCAAGAGAGCCAAGTTCATCTACAAGTCCTGCCTTTATAGCCTGCTGTCCTGTAAATATCCTACCGTCAGCAATCTCTATTACTTCATCTAAAGTCATCTCTCTGCTTTCTGAAACCGCTGTTATAAACTGCTTATGCACATTATCCATGACACCTTGCAGTATTTTTCTTTCTTTTGGCCTTATGCCTCGAAATACAGATACCATATCTTTATATTCCCCGCTTTTTATCACCTCTGTTTTTATGCCTATTTTTTGCATAAGCCCCTCAATATTTGGCACCTCCATTATTACTCCTATAGAGCCCGTAACAGTACCGGGATTTGCGATAATCCTGCTTGCAGGAGATGCTATATAATAAGCGCCTGAAGCTGCTATTGCGCCCATCGAGACAACTACCGTTTTTTGCTGAGCAGCCCTTTTTACTTCATCGTATATCTCCTGAGAAGGAACAACCCCTCCTCCAGGGCTGTTAATGCGTATAACTATGGCTCTTATAGTGCTGTCTTTTACATATTTTTTAAGTTCTTCCACTACTCTCTCGGATGAAAGTATAGGTCCTTCAATTCTTATAAGCGCCACCCTCTCCCTTAACGGCATCTCCTTGTGCAGAAGGGTAAAAATGGCGCTAATAGCTATCAAAACGAGAAAAAATAGTGTTATAAATATACAAACCTTTTTTATCTTCATAATAACTCCTCGCTCGTTACTGTCTTTATGTTCTTCATGCTAAGACCTATCTTTCTTTCTTCTGGGTTTATCTTTATAACTCTTATCCAAATATCGTCGCCCCCTTTAATCTCTTTGGATGTATTGATCTCAGAAGGATACACAAGACCTTCAACGCTTTCTTCTAATTCCACAAAAATGCCAAAGTCTGTGACACTAATCACTCTACCTTTAAACTCACTACCTAATTTGAACTTTACAGGTATTTTATCTTGCCACGGATCAGAAGTCAACTGCTTTAACCCGAGAGCCATTCGCTCTTTGTCCGGCTCCATGGTTAAAACCACAGCTTCAATCTTTTGCCCTTTTTTAAGTATTTCTGAAGGATGTTTTATATGTCTTGTCCACGAAATATCAGAAATATGTATGAGTCCATCAACACCTTCAGGAAGTCTTACAAAAGCGCCAAAGTCAGTAACAGTTTTTATCCTTCCGGTTATTTTTTGTCCTATCTTATACCTCTCGCCCACTAAATCCCATGGCTTAGTCTGCAATTGCTTAATGCTCAGTGATAACTTCCTGTCATCTTTGTTTACATTTATTGTTACTGCCTCTACTTCGTCGCCAAGAGAAACATACTTTGATGGGTGCTTTGGTCTTTGAATCCAGTCAAGTTCTGATATGTGGACAAGCCCTTCAAGCCCCTCTTCTACCTCTACAAAAACACCGTAATCTGTTATAGTTACAACCTTGCCCTTAATTTTCATTGCAGTTCTGTATTTTTCATTAACATGCAGCCATGGATCAGGCTTTTTTTGTTTATATCCGAGGGTAATCTTTTCATTCTCCCTGTCATATTTAAGGACAATAAATTCCTTTTCATCTCCTACAGAGAAAAATTCAGAGGGATGGTTAACCCTTCTCCACGATATATCAGATATGTGGAGCAAAGCATCAATGCCGCCGATGTCAACAAAAACACCGTAATCAGTAATATTCTTTACAGTGCCTTTTAAGAGAGCGCCTTCCTGAAGCGCTTTCATGGTTTCTTCTTTTTTCCTGCCTCTTTCATTCTCAAGAATAATTCGTCTGGACACAATAAGTGGTGTTGTAAATACGCTATCATCAAAAATATTATCCCTTTTTTGCGGAATTATCTTTAATATTTTTAGAAGTAGGGTCTGTCCCATATAAATCTCTGGATCCTTTACAATTTTTATGTCAAGCTGTGACAGAGGAAGAAATGCCTTTACGCCCATTACATCAACAAGCAGCCCGCCTTTTGTTTTACCGATAACCTTTCCTTCTACGCCCTCATTTCTCTTATGCAGGTTGTTTAATTCTTCCCACGCCCTTATCCTCTGCGCCTTTTTTCTTGATACTATGATAATTCCTTCTCTGTCGTTTATTTTCTCAATTAAAACCTCTATGTCATCGCCTTCCCTAAGACTACAAAAGTCCTCTTTCGTAAGATCAGCAGATGAGATTACCCCCTCTGATTTATATCCGACATCCACTACTATCCCATCATCTTTTATTGCAATGACCTTGCCTTTTGTTATTGAGCCTCTTTCTACTTTTTGCAATGTCTCGGCATAAAGCCTTTCTAAGTCTTTCGACTCATCCTTTACATTAATATCCATTGCTATGCCCTTCCTCCTATATCTTTAATTCGGTTCTTTCTCATTTCAAGTGGGTAACTTTCCCCTCCCTTGACTGGAGTATTTCTGCTTGTCTCCCCTCCCTTGACGGGAGGGCTTCTTTTTGTCTCCCCTCCCTTGACGGGAGGGGATTAAGGGG
>DBNT01000168.1 GCA_002299835.1 Nitrospiraceae bacterium UBA665
TACTGATAGCAAAAAAAACAGGCAGATAAATATAGTTATCGCATCTCTAAAGGCTTTGAAGCCATGCCTGCTTTGCTTAATGATGGATTTAGGACAAGCTCAAGGTGAAGGCTCAATATGCACTACTACATCCACCACTTCGGACATCCTTTTCTTTATCTCATGCTCTATTAAGTCAGCTATATGATGCCCCTCTTCTACTGTCATAGCAGGATTGACAAGCACATGGAGGTCTATAAAAATATGATTTTTTGTGCCTCTTGTGCGAATATCATGACAGCCTGATACGTCTTCTATGCTGCATACAATGTCTCTTATTAAGGCGGCATCAGTCTGTGTTTTATCTACCAGCATTTCTGCAGAGTCTCTTATTATATTAACTCCAGCCCTTGCAACCAAAATTCCCACGATTGCTCCCACAATAGGGTCTGCGATAGGAAAGCCGAGCTTGACAAAGATTAGTCCTATAATTACGCCTATAGAGGCATATATATCGCTTTTAGTATGCTGCGCATCTGCTATCAGATATTCGCTGCTTAACTTTCTGCCCATTCTTTTTTCATATGTTGTTACAAATAGACTGACGGCCATAGTTGACAGCATTAAAACAAAACTAAGCATTGTAACCTCTGCCTCATATTTGCCAACTAAAGAATCATAGACCCTTTTAAATATTTCAATACAGGTTACAAACATTAAAGTGCCAACAAAAATTGTAAAGACTGTCTCATATTTTCTGTGGCCATAGGGATGTCTCTCATCAGGCGGATAAGATGCAAAATGTATTCCCACCAAGCCTACGACATTTGATACACTGTCAAAGAAAGAATGGTAGCCGTCAGATATTATTGCAACAGAGTGTGTAAAATATCCGTAAAAGATCTTTACCCCAGAAACGAGGATGTTTAGCAAAAGAGTGATTATCAGCACTTTTCTTATTTCGGATGTCCTGTTCATTTTTAAAAGTAGTTAAGTATTTAAGTAGCTAAGGGGTCAGGGGGGTAATTTTTTTTCTTAACCCCTTAACTACTTAACCCCTTAATCCCTTGATAATATTTCCTCCCAATGCTTTTTAAATTGACCAAATGTCCTATTATCTATAGCTTCCCTCATTTTTCTGAAAAAGTTGAGATAAAAATAAAGGTTATGGATTGTATTGAGCCTCATGGAGAGTATCTCCTTTGAAAGAAATAGATGTCTCAAATATGCTTTCGAATAGTTCCTGCATGTATAGCAATTGCAGTCTGGGTCTAAAGGATCTGGGTCTGCCTTAAATTCTGTTCTTTTAATGCTTATTCTTCCTCTGCTTGTAAACAGGGTGCCGTTTCTTGCATTTCTTGTAGGCATTACACAGTCAAACATATCAAAGCCGTTTTCAACAGCCACCAGCACATCTGTAAGGTCTCCAACTCCCATTAAATACCTCGGCTTATCATCTGGCATTGCAGGACCGATGAATTCTATTATTTCGTGCATTTCTTTTTTTGTCTCTCCCACGCTTAATCCTCCTGCTGCATATCCATCAAATCCTATTTCAATAAGCTCTTGAAGACTCCTTTTCCGTAAATCCTTATACATGCCTCCCTGAATAATGCCGAAAAGCAATTGAGCGGTTGAGAGGTTATGAGGTTGAGAGGTTATGAGGTCTTTAATCCCTGCCTTTTTCTCATCTTCTAATCTTTTTATTCTCTCAACCTCTGCCTTGCATCTTTTTGCCCACTCTGTTGAGAGATCGAGGGATTTTGCAGCATAATCGTATTCTGCAGGATAAGACGTGCATTCATCGAATGCCATTACAATGTCCGAGCCGAGCATCGCCTGTATTTCCATTGCTTTTTCCGGAGTTAAGAAATGGAGAGACCCATCTATATGCGATCTGAATTCAACGCCGTCTTCTTTTATCTTTCTGAGAGAGGACAGACTGTAAACCTGAAAACCGCCGCTGTCAGTAAGCATAGGGCCGCTCCAGTTGATGAATTTATGAAGCCCGCCCAGTTGGTGTATTATTTCATGTCCTGGTCTCAAATATAGATGGTATGTATTGCTCAGTATGATTTCAGCGCCTATTTCCGTCAGTTCTTCAGGAGACATGGCTTTTACGGTTCCTTGTGTGCCTACAGGCATGAATGCAGGTGTGTTAATCGCTCCCCGATGGGTGACTATTATGCCTCTCCTTGATTTTTCGTCAAAATGTTTTATGATGAATTTCATTGAATTTATAGTATACAGCAAAAAGGCAGTAACGAGTAACGAATAAAGTATCAAAGTATCAGAGTCTTTGACACTTTAACTCTTTAACGCTTTATTCACATTTACTTCACAGAAAAAGCTTTTATAAATCATATGATTACAAAAAATGCATTTTTTTCTTGACAAACACAATATATTGTGGTTTAATTTCTATGGCAATACTAAATATGTCAAAATCATTTATGAGGGGGATTTATGAAGGAATTATCAAACATTTCAAATTCAAATGTCCAGGGCGCTCTCAATCTGTCGCCCAATGCCTTAACAGTTCTTGAAAAGAGGTATCTCAAGAGAAACGAGGATGGAAAGGTTAAAGAAACACCTGAAGACCTCTTTCGCAGGGTTGCCCGGCATGTGGCTTCTGCAGATGCGCATTACGGAAAGACTGAAAAAGAAGTAAATGCAACTGAAGAGGAGTTCTACAAACTGATTACATCTCTTGTATTTTTACCTAACAGCCCTACCCTTATGAATGGAGGAAGAAGGCTCGGGCAACTTTCCGCTTGTTTTGTTTTGCCTGTGGGAGACTCTATGGAATCTATTTTTGATGCGGTTAAGTATGCTGCGATTATTCATAAGTCCGGCGGTGGAACTGGATTTAGCTTTTCAAATTTGAGGCCCAAGGGCGATGTAGTAGGCTCTACAAAAGGCATATCATCAGGTCCTATATCTTTTATGACCGTGTTTGATACAGCAACAGAAGCTGTAAAGCAGGGAGGCACAAGGCGCGGGGCCAATATGGGCATGCTCAGGGTAGACCATCCAGACATTGTCGAATTCATAGCATGCAAAGACAATAACCACAGGCTCAATAACTTTAATATATCGGTAGGCATAACAGAGGACTTTATGAAAGCTGTAGAGGAAGATTCGGAATATGACCTTATCAATCCGAGGACAAAAAAGGTTGCGGGCAGACTTAAAGCACAGGATGTCTTTGACATGATTGTAAAACAGGCATGGAAAAATGGTGAGCCCGGCATAGTATTTTTAGACAGGATAAATGCGGGCAATCCAATACCATCTTTAGGAGAGATAGAATCTACAAATCCATGCGGAGAGCAGCCGCTTATGCCGTATGAGTCGTGCAACCTTGGATCTATAAATCTTGCAAAGATGGTTAAAGAAAAGGCGCCTGACAAAAAACAGATTACAGAAAACAGATACGAGGTAGACTGGAAAAAACTCAAAGATACAGTTTGGAAGGCAGTGCATTTTCTTGACAATGTAATAGATATTAACAAATATCCGCTAATCATAATAGAGGAGATGACAAAAGCAAACAGGAAAATAGGCCTCGGTGTTATGGGATGGGCTGATATGCTTTTGCAAATAAGGATACCGTATAACTCCGAATCTGCAATAAAGCTGGCAGAAGAAGTGATGGGCTTTATACAGACAGAGGGCAGGGTTGCATCAAGCGCCCTTGCCGAAGAAAGAGGGGTATTCCCCAATTATGAAAAAAGCGTATATTACGGAGAGATGGCTGTAAGAAACGCCACTGTTACGACCATAGCCCCTACCGGCAGCCTTTCGATTATAGCTGGATGCTCCTCCGGAATAGAGCCTTTGTTTGCAGTATCTTTTGTCAGAAATGTAATGGAGGGCACAAAGCTTATAGAGGTTAACCCGTATTTTGAAAAGGAGGCAAAGGCTCTCGGTCTGTGGAGCAGGGAACTCATAGAGAAAATAGCTGAAAACAGCTCTATTGCACACTTTACAGAGTTTCCTGAGGAAATGAGATCCGTGTTTATAACTGCCCATGATATAACCCCTGCTGATCACATCAGGATGCAGGCTGCATTTCAGAAATATATTGACAATGCAGTATCAAAGACTGTCAACTTTCCAAATTCTGCAACAACAAAGGATGTTCATGATGTCTATATGCTTGCATACAAACTTGGCTGCAAAGGAGTTACGGTTTACAGGGATGGCTCAAGGGATGAGCAAGTGCTGACAAAACAGAAGACAGAAGACAGAACACAGAAAACAGAAGAAAAAATAATACCTAAAAAACGACCGGCCGTTATAAAGGGGGCAACAAGGCTTCTGAAAACAGGCTGCGGACATCTCTATGTAACCGTAAACGAGGATGAAGACGGCAAACCATTTGAAGTATTCACAAACATTGGCAAGGCAGGCGGATGCGCATCATCACAGGCAGAAGCGATTGGCAGGCTTATATCCCTTTCCTTGCGTTCAGGAATCGAACCCGATGAAATCATAAAACAGCTTAAGGGCATTTCGTGCCATCAGCCTTCGTGGGCAGAAGGAGGCAAGATATTGTCATGCTCGGATGCTATTGCAAAGGCGCTGCAAGAATATCCACACCGTTCCGGCAAAAGCAGCAGCGGAAACGGCGGATATAAATACAATGAGGGTATGCTCATAGGCGCCTGCCCTGAGTGCGGAGGCGCTGTTGAACACGAAAGCGGCTGTGCAGTATGCCGCAACTGCGGATTTACAAAGTGCTGATAGATTTTAGAGAGATTAAGTCCCGAAAGACAGGGGCAAAGAAAATCCTGAAGCTTGAGGAAAAGGTAAAAGCACAGAGGCAGATTAAAGAGATGGAAAAGAAACGCAATGAATTGCGGCAGAATCTCTATCAGTCGCAGGATGAAGTGGGCAGACAAAAGGAAAACTTGATTAACAAGATAGAATCGCGGATGAAGCAGCAGATAGAAACTAATGAGTTGTTTACGATAAAATGGAGAGTGGTTTAGAAGGAGATATTAATTAAGTGATTGATGCTGACAAAATAAATATTCTAATGAAAGAAGGCGAGGGCTTAACGATTGAGTTTAAGGAGAAATTCACTCCAAAGATTGACCGTGATATTGTAGCTTTTGCTAATTCAAAAGGCGGATTATTGCTTCTCGGCGTTGATGATAGAGGGAAGGTTGTCGGTGAGACGCTGACCAATAAAATGAAGGCGGAAATAAATACCATTGCCCGGAACTGTGATCCGTCAATTCACATTAAGAAAATTCGTCAAAAAGAAGGAATCCGATTATTGCCGATCTGTTTCATCGCATGGGTAAGGTTGAGCGTATGGGTTCTGGTATTGAGCGCATGAGAGAGCTTATGCGTGACGCAGGACTGAAAGAGCCATTGTTTGAAATGGACGAGTTCTTCAGGGTTGCTTTTTATCGTGACCCGCTCTATTCTCTTAAGGCGGAAAGCGTTGAGAGTTCCCAGAAAACTACCCAGAAAACTACCCAGAAAACTACCCAGAAAACTACCCAGAAAACTACCCAGAAAATATTGGAAGCCATTTCAAAGAAATCAGATATCACTCAAAAAGAACTTGCGGCTGTTATTGGAATAACTCAAGACGGCGTTAAATATCACATAGACAGACTCAGGAAAAAAGGAATTCTCAAACGCATCGGCCCTGATAAAGGCGGGGATTGGGAGATAGTTAATGAACAAACCCCAAAAACTTGAACTCACATGGATAGGCAAGGATGAGCAGCCGAGGCTGGAGCCGAGGATATTGATTGAAGATGCGGAGAAGTCTTACGGACTTATAAATCGTAAAATCTCCCTTACCCCCTCTTTGTCAAAGAGGGGAACCTATGTCAACCCCCCTTTGGAAAAAGTATCTCCTCACTTCCCCCCTTTGGAAAAGGGGGGAATGGGGGGATTTTCAGACAACATGCTCATTCACGGAGACAACCTTCTTGCGCTCAAGGCGCTTGAGCAAGACTTTGGGGGGCAGATAAAATGCGCCTGCATAGACCCGCCTTACAATACCGGCAATGCCTTTGAGCATTATGATGACGGGCTTGAGCATTCAATATGGCTGAGTCTGATGAAGCCGAGGATTGAGATAATTCATAAGCTTCTGAGAAATGACGGGACATTGTGGATTTTTATTGATGATGATGAAAGCCACTATCTGAAAGTATTATGCGATGAGATTTTTGGAAGGAATAATTTTGTAAATAATGTTATATGGGAAAAGAAATACTCGCCACAAAATGATGCAAAATGGCTTTCGGACTCACATGACCATATTTTAGTTTATGCAAAGAACAAGGAAATCTGGAGACCAAATCTTCTGCCAAGAACAGAAGAAGCCAATGCGAGATATAAGAATTTAGATAATGATCCAAGGGGGTTATGGAAATCAAGCGGTTTAGATGCGAAAAGATTAACTCCAAAAGATGTTTATCCAATTACAACTCCAAGTAGTAGGGTTGTTTATCCTCCGAAGGGAGCTTGTTGGAGGGTATCAAAAGAGAAATTTGAAGAGTTGGTTAAGGATAATAGAATTTGGTTTGGTCCCAATGGCAATAATGTTCCCTCTATAAAACGATTTCTTTCAGATGTTCAAGAAGGAATGGTAAGTAAAACAATTTGGTTTAGAGAAGAAGTAGGTGATAATCAGGAAGCAAAAAAGAGGTTAAGGATTTACACGAGACGGAAGTCTTTACTACTCCTAAACCTGAACGATTAGTTCAACGCATTCTTACCTTAGCCACGAACCCCGGCGATTGGGTTCTTGACTCTTTCCTCGGCTCAGGAACAACTGCCGCTGTTGCACACAAGATGGGGCGCAGGTGGATAGGCATTGAGCTTGGCGAGCATTGCCATACCCACTGCCTGCCGCGATTGAAGAAGGTCGTTGACGGCACAGATCAGGGCGGTATCTCAAAGGCGGTCAACTGGCAGGGCGGCGGCGGATTCAAATATTACGATCTTGCTCCGAGCCTGCTTAAAGAAGACAAATACGGCAACTGGATTATTGACGAGCGATATAACGCCGATATGCTTGCTGCTGCTATGGCAAAGCATGAAGGCTTTAAATATAGCCCGGATGAACATATTTATTGGAAGCAGGGCAAATCAACCGAGAAGGACTACATCTTCACTACCACCAAGTTAGTTACAGTTGAACATCTGGACAAAATCCATGAAGAAATGCAGCCTGATGAAAGCCTGCTGATATGCTGCAAATCTTTTTCAAAAGCCTGCAAGGATCGTTATCCAAACATTACCGTAAAGAAGATACCGAATATGCTGCTTGGAAGATGCGAATTCGGCAGAGAGGATTACAGTCTGAATATAGTAAATATGCCGGCGAATCCTGACGAACCGGAATTTGTTCCAAACGGGCCGGTAAAAGAGAAAAAGAAATCAAAAAAGAAGCTTGAACAAGAAGAACCGGCATTATTTGATACAGAGGATGAATAATGGACAGGATTGCAAACTCGATTAAGAACCGTCTGAGCCTTCGTCAGCCGCAGGCTGAAAGCCTGAATATTCTGGCGGAGCTTACGGATAAACTGCCCCTTTCAAAAAACAACGACCTATTGGCATTGCTTGAGACGGTGAAAAATGCCTATCCTACCTGCACGGACTTTGAGAGGAACTTCCCATCAATCTGTTTTGCGCTTGCTACCGGCGTGGGCAAAACAAGATTAATAGGAGCTTTCGTTTCATATCTCTATCTGGCAAAAGGGATTAAGAATTTCTTTGTCCTTGCTCCGAATCTCACTATTTACAATAAACTTATTGAGGACTTTTCAAATACCACCCATCCTAAATATGTATTTCAGGGCATAGGAGAATTTGTCCATAATCAGCCGGTCATTATTACAGGAGACAACTACAACTCCATAGGCGAGCTTTATAGAGAGCAGGAAATCAGGATAAATGTCTTCAATATCTCAAAGATAAATTCTGAGATGCGGGGCGGCAAACTGCCGCGCATTAAAAGACTTTCTGAATATTTAGGGGATTCATATTTCAACTACCTCTCAAATCTTGATGACCTTGTTCTGCTCATGGATGAATCACATCATTACAGGGCAGACAGAGGCATGGAAGTTATAAATGAATTAAACCCTGTCATCGGGCTTGAGCTTACTGCAACTCCAAAGATTGAGCGAAGCGGCGGGGCAATCAAGTTCAAAAACGTGGTTTATGAATATTCGCTTGCTAAAGCCATTCAGGACGGTTTTGTAAAAGAGCCTGCTGTCGCAACCCGGAAGGATTTTGACCCTTCTCATTACACTCCTGAAGAACTGGACAGGATAAAGCTTGAAGACGGCATCCGTATTCACGAGGATACCAAAGTTGCGCTTGATATATTTGCGAGGGACAATAAAATACCTCTTGTAAAACCATTTGTTTTGGTTGTCGCAAAAGATACGGAGCATGCCCGCAAGCTGAAGGAGCTAATAGTCTCAACTGCCTTTTTTGAAGGCAGATATGCCGATAAGGTCATGGAAATCCATTCGAACCAGAGCGGAGAGGAAAAGGATGAAAATATCGCTCAACTGCTTTCATTGGAAAATCCTGACAACAAGATTGAGATAGTCATTCATGTGAATATGCTCAAAGAGGGATGGGATGTAACCAACCTCTATACGATAATACCGTTAAGAACTGCAGCTTCAACTACTCTCAGAGAGCAGACAATCGGCAGGGGGCTTCGCCTGCCTTATGGCAAACGCACAGGGCATGACAAAGCTGATAAGCTTACCATAGTGGCTCATGACAAATTTCAGGAGATTGTTGATGAGGCAAACAAGCCTGACTCAATTATCAGAAAAGAAAACATCATCACGCTTGACGAACAGGAATTAAATCAGCCTAAAGAGGTTGTTACTTCAGTTTCGGCGGCTGAGCAGAAGATTGAGGAACGGCAGAAAGCGATTGATGCTATTTTAGAGCCGGTTGAAAAGCAAAAGGCACAGATAAGACTTGATGTTCACAAGGCTATTGTCTCAACCTTGCCGGAGTTGAATAACAGGGTGTCCGGCGTGAATGAATTAAAAAGAGATGAAATCAAACAGATAGCAGTTGAAAAGATCAAGGAGAAAATTTTATCAGAGCCTCAGCAGGCAATGTTTGCAGCGGAGATGATAAGCGAAGCGCTGGCGGCTTATGAGGCTGCGGTTGACGAATTTGCCGCCAACATTATAGAAATTCCAAGAATAGCAATACAGCAATCCGGAGATGTTAAATCAGGGTTTAAGGATTTTGACCTTGAGACTAAAAACCTGAATTATCAGCCTGTATCAGAAGAAATTCTTGTCAAAAAGCTGAGGGAACAGGAAAACAACGTTGACATTGTTATCGGCAAGGGCAGGATCATCATTGATACGCCTGAAAGGATTATTGTAAATAAACTTATCAATTACTCTGAAATAGATTACGATGAGCACGCTGATTTATTGTTCAAACTGGCAAAACAGGCAGTAGAAAAGTTCAGGTCATATCTTAATGAAGACGATTTAATGAGTGTGGTTCAATATCATAAAACGGAGATAGGCAGATATATTTATTCACAGTTGATGGAGCATTTCTACTGCGAGGCGCCAACTTATGACGACCCTATTGTCAGACCGTTTACCAGAATTGAGGAACATAATTTTTCAAAATATACAAAAGACAGCATTCATCATTTTACCGATACTATAACTCCAACAAGCGCTATCCCGACAAAAGTATTCAGCGGCTTCAGAAAAGCCTGTCATAGCCTCTATAAGTTTGACTCAAAGACAGAAAAGGATTTTGCAATTATTTTAGAGCAGGATAATACGGTTCTAAAATGGCTGAGACCAGCTCAAAATCAGTTTCACATTTATTGGAAGCATAACTCAAAAAGATACTGCCCTGATTTTGTAGTCGAAACGGCAGACTGCATATATATGGTTGAGACCAAAAAAGAAGGTGATATTGAAACCCAGGATGTTCAGGAAAAATTACAGGCGGCTTTACAGTATTGCAGGCATGCTTCCGATTTTACAGCACAAAACAACGGCAAGACTTGGAAGTATGTTTTGATTCCACATAACGCAGTGCAGGCAAATATGGGGTTTATATATTTGATGAAAAGTTTTGAACAATAGGGCATAATATATTTATAAAATGACCAAAAATAACGGAAAAGAACCATTTAATAGGCCGAGTTGGGATGACTATTTCATAGAAATAGCAAAAGTGGTCTCATCCCGCTCAACCTGCCTAAGAAGACGTTATGGCGCTGTTATTGTTAAAGACAATGTCATTGTCAGCACAGGATATAACGGCGCTCCAAGAGGCTCTGCGAACTGCGTTGACAAAGAAAATTGCAAGAGAAAGGAACTCAATGTGCCGGCAGGAGAGAGGTATGAACTTTGCGAGGCTGTCCATGCAGAGCAGAATGCGGTCATCAATGGCTCTCCTGAGAGAATGAAAGAGGCAACTATCTACATCGCAGGATTTGAGGAGGATGAAACCTTTGCAGACGGAAAGCCATGCCTCTTATGCCGCCGCATGATACAGAACGCAATGATAAAAGAAGTCGTCTATCTCAAAAAAGACGGCAGCATTGTGAAGGTAGGGAATGTGAGGGAGTTGGAGGGAACAGCATTGCCTGAGAATCCTGTTGACACTTCGCAAGGGCATGTTGAAAGGTAAAACCTCTCTTGTGGATGCTCTGATGAGGGATAGGAAGGCAGGGTAATAGCTGCATGGGGAAGCAGCGTGTGGATTGAGAACGAGCCGAATAATATTGTGCATTTTGAGGGGATGAAGTAGCTATGGGCGAGAAAAAGAATTATATCGTGATTTATGCCATTTTTATTTTTATTGTAGTCATCTGTTATTCTTTCCTGTCTTTCCTATTCCCACAGACTATTGCGTTAGATAGACTCACCCTTTCCGTTCTTTTTGCAACATTGTTAGCTGTTATCTGGTATACGATCGAGACAAACAAAATTCATCTTGTTATGAAACACCAGATAGAAGTCTCTACGACTGCCCTTTTAACCATATCATATGATAAAACAGAAGGTAAGTTTGAATTAGCCAATGTAGGCAATGCCACTGCAATAAATATTAGTATTAATGATGTGGTGATTGATGAAAAGGAAAAGATTAGGCTGGAGTTTCCATCATATCCATATTTGAGAGCTGGTGAGAGACATCTCTTTAATGCTACAAGCTATAAAGGTGATGAGGTAGTGGACTTTTCTTTTGATGCTCACTTAATTCAGGAACACGCAAACAAAGATTATCTTGTATTTATCAAGTTTGAAGACATCTTAAGAAAAGAGAAAAGCCAGCAAGTCAGATTAGGTATCTCGGGACCGAAACTGCTTTCTACTGCCTAGATGATAGAAAGGCTATGACTTATTATAAAGCATGGACAATGAAAAAATTAAAAGGAAACGGATAATTGATTACAATAAAACCTACCCCCACCATAATCCTCAGCGACAGCCGGAACATGAGCGAGCTTAAGGAGTGAAGGAAATAATAATGCAGAGTTTATTAAAAATCAGAAAGAAAAAAATCAGGCATCCCAAAGCAGCTAAAGAATATTTAACTGTAAAAGAAACGCAGGCTGTATATTCAAGTCCCATTTTCTAACTTGAGCAAGAATCGCTCACTTAGGATGAATTTAAAAAATATGCTAAAATATTTACGCTATGGAAATTTCTGTATCAAATTTTATACGCACCATTGTCAAAGAAGATGTGGCTTTAGGCAAATATGGGGGCAAAGTCATCACAAGATTTCCACCTGAGCCGAACGGCTATCTTCACATAGGTCATGCTAAATCAATATGTCTTAATTTTGGTCTGGCTGCAGAATTTAAAGGACATTGCAATCTAAGGTTTGATGATACAAATCCGAGCAAAGAAGAACAGGAATATGTTGACTCTATAATTGAAGATGTCCGCTGGATAGGCTTTGACTGGGGAGACAGGCTTTATTATGCATCTGATTATTTTGAGCAGTTGCATGAATGGGCAGTGCAATTAATAAAAATGGGCAAGGCATATGTCTGCGATTTAAATGTTGAAGAAATACGGCAATATCGCGGCACCCTTACAGTGCCTGGCAAAGAAAGTCCTTACAGAAACCGCTCTGTAGAAGAAAATCTCGAACTCTTTGAGCGTATGAGAAAGGGGGAATTCCCTGACGGCTCAAAAACCCTGCGCGCAAAAATTGATATGTCATCGGGCAACATCAACATGCGCGACCCTGTGATGTATCGCATAAAACATGAATGGCATCACCGCACTAAAAACAAATGGTGCATTTATCCTATGTATGATTATGCCCACGGGCAGTCAGATTCCATAGAGGGAGTTACGCATTCCATATGCACAATGGAATATGAAGACCATCGTCCTCTCTATGACTGGCTTTTAGACCAACTCAGCATACACCATCCCAAGCAGATAGAGTTTGCACGGCTTAATTTAAGCCGCACTGTTTTAAGTAAGAGAAAACTTCTGAAATTGGTGAATGAAGGATATGTTGAAGGATGGAATGACCCGCGTATGCCGACCCTTGCGGGCATGAGAAGGCGAGGATATACACCAGAGGCAATAAGAAATTTCTGTAGCCGCATTGGCGTTGCAAAAAAAGAAAGTCTTGTGGATATAGGACTCCTTGAGTATTGCGTGCGAGAGCATCTAAATAAGGTTGCTTTAAGGGTAATGGCAGTTTTAAAACCTCTTAAGGTTATAATTACAAATTATCCGGATGGACAGGAAGAATATCTTGATGCCATAAATAATCCTGAAGACTATAATGCTGGAACAAGAAAAATTCCATTTTCAAAAGTGCTTTACATAGAAAAAGACGACTTTATGGAAACCCCTCCTAAACAGTTCTTCCGCCTTGCGCCTGGACGAGAAGTGCGATTAAGATATGCTTATTTCATTAAATGCGAAAGTGTTGTAAAAGATGAAAACGGAGAGATTATTGAGATTCACTGCACATATGACCCTGCAACTAAAGGAGGCGATGCGCCTGCCAATATGCCTGATAAACGAAAGGTCAAGGCAACATTGCACTGGGTTTCTGCTCCTCATGCCATTACTGCCGAGGTCAGACTTTATGAACACCTCTTCATCAAAGAAGATCCCAATGATGCTGAAGAAGGTAAAGATTTCACTGATTATATAAATCCAAAATCCCTTGAAGTTTTAAAATCATGTCGTCTTGAGCCTCTATTAAAAGACGCAAAGCCAGGCGACAGATTCCAGTTTGAGCGTCTTGGCTACTTTTGCGTTGATACCATTGACTTAACTTCAGGCAGCCCTGTTTTTAACCGCGCTGTTACACTCAAAGACGAATGGGCAAAGATACAGAAAGGAAAAAAAGCATAGCTATATCTCAAATTAAGCGATAAGAAAAGCAGGGGTCCACAAAAATCCCCCTCCCCTTGCGGGAGGGGGCAAGGGGGAGGGGTAAAGGGAGAGGGAACGGTTTTAGAATTTCTAAATCGGGATTTGGGAGTAATAGAACACTTGAAAAGATTAAATATTTACTGTCATATTGAATAACTTGCCGAAGTGGTGGAACTGGCAGACACGC